>CACJSX010000012.1 GCA_902596185.1 uncultured Pelagibacteraceae bacterium | reverse complement strand
ACCAAAAAACTTGGTTTTAAAATACCTACAAATAATTCTATTGATACAGTTTCAGATAGAGATTTTGTTTTAGATTTTTTATACGCTTCATCTGTGTGTGCTATGCATATTTCTAGAATTGCTGAAGAGTTGATTATTTGGAATTCGGATGCTTTTAACTTGATCAATTTATCTGATAAAGTTGTTACCGGATCTTCTATAATGCCACAAAAGAAGAATCCTGATCTTTTAGAGTACTTGCGTGGAAAATCGGGAAGCGCTTATGGAAATTTATTTTCTATGCTTACAATTTTAAAAGGCTTACCACTGTCTTATTTTAAAGATCTGCAAGACGATAAGGAGATTGTTTTTAAATCAAACGACAATCTAAATAATTGTTTAAAAATTTGCGATGAAATACTAAAAAATTGTAATCCAAATAAGAGTAAAATGTTAGAACTTGCTAATTCTGGATATATTACAGCCACCGATTTAGCTGACTATCTTGTGAAAAATCACTCAATGTCTTTTAGAAAAGCATACCAAAAAACTGCTGCTGTAGTTAATTTGGCTGAAAAAAGAAAAAAGATGTTAAATGAATTAACTTTAGATGAATTAAAGAAAATTGAACCCAAACTTAAAGAAGATGTATTAAAAGTATTTAATTTAAAAAATTCAATTAATTCGAAAAAATCTTATGGTGGAACTTCTTTTGATAATATTAAAAAAATGATAATGAAATATAAAAGCGAAAAATGATTAAAAAATTTACCATAATTATATTGTTATTTTGTGCCGTTATTTCTTGTGGAAAAAAAGGTGATCCTAAATACGTAGACCCAGATAAAAAAGCAGAAATAAAAAAAGTTTCAATTAACTTAGCTTAATGAAATACATAAATAAAACACTAACAATAGAAAAAATTAATCTTCAAAAAATTGCAAATAAATTTGGAACTCCATTTTATTCTTACTCCTATTCTAAATTAAAAGAAAATATTAATAATTTTAAAAAAAACTTCAGATCTTTTTCACCACTTATCTGCTTTGCGGTTAAATCCAACACAAATATTAATATAATTAGAGAAATTAAAAAATTTGGATTAGGTGCTGATGTTGTTTCAATAGGAGAACTGATGATGGCACTAAAAGCAGGAATTAATCCAAGCAAAATAGTGTTTTCTGGTGTTGGTAAAACAACAAGTGAAATCAGCTTTGCTATTGATAAAAAAATTTTGCTTATTAACGCTGAGTCTTTAAGTGAAATAAAAGAAATAAATCGAATAGCAAAATCAAAAAATAAAAGAATAAAAATTGGTGTGAGACTAAACCCCAACACAGATGCAAAAACATTAAGTCAAATATCCACTGGGAAAAAAGAAAATAAATTTGGTGTAAATAAAAATACATTCTATGAAATTATAAATTATTGCAAAAATTCAAAAAATATTGATTTAAAATGTCTAAGTGTTCATATAGGTAGTCAAATTTTAGACCATAGACCTTATGAAAAAATGCTTAAGGCGGTCAGTCAAATTCTAAGTAAAACAAATCATAAATTTGAATTTATAGATTTAGGTGGAGGTATGGGCATTACTTACACTGATAAAAATAAAAAACTTAATTATAAAAAATATAATACAGCTATTCTCAAATTTTTAAGAAAACATAAAGTTAAAATTATATTTGAGCCAGGTAGATCAATTATTGGCGATACCGGGACATTAGTGTCAAAAATAATCTATATTAAAGATAGTGGAAGTAAAAAATTTATAATTTTAGATGCCGCAATGAATGATTTAATGAGACCTGCTTTGTATGGTGCATTTCATAAAACTTTACCTGTTACAAAATCTAACAAAACATCTAAAAAACCATATGAATTTGTAGGTCCTATTTGTGAAAGTACAGATAAATTTGTTACATTAAAAAAATTTCAAGTATTGAATGAAAAAGATTTAATAGCAATATGTGATGTGGGAGCTTATGGAATGTCACTTAGCTCAAATTATAATTTAAGACCTAAACCAATAGAATTATTAATTAAAGGATCAAAAATTAAAGTAATAAGAAAAAGACAAAAGCATAAAGATATAATTTAGCTTTTGACAAAAATGATAAGAAACTTTTTATTTTCAATATTTTTTTTCACTGGAATCATTTTTATTTCGATAATTTTTTTACCATCATTTTTTTTGCCTAAACAGGTAGTTTTGATGGGAGGTAAATTAATGGGCCATTGGGCCAGTTTTTGTTTAAGGTTTCTTCTGTCAGTAAAAATTTCAATCAAAGGAAAAGAAAATATTATTAATGATGAAAAATTTTTTATAGCAGCATCTCATCAATCAATGTTTGAAACTTTTTATTTACAAACTATCTTTAACTCACCTGTATTTATTCTAAAAAAAGAATTATTGTTAATTCCAATATTTGGTTGGTACTTAAAAAAAATAGGATCAATTTCAATAAAAAGAAACAAAGTTACAAAAGATAACTTGGGTTTTTTTGATGATATTTCAAAAATAATGGCTACTTCTAATAGACCTTTAATTATTTTTCCTCAAGGGACTAGAGTTCTTCCAGATGAAAGACCACCTTTTAAAAAAGGTGCTTCGAGAATTTATGAACAGCTAAATGTTGCTTGTCAGCCAGTTGCAATTAACTCTGGATATGTGTGGCCTAAAAAAGGTAAAAAGAAATCTAATAAAACAATTACAATCTCTATTCTAAAACCAATTCCTTCTGGGTTAACAAAGGAAAATTTTATTCAAATTCTTGAAAAAAATATTTATTCAGAGTTAGATTTAATTAATTAGCCCTTCATAGGCATAACAACAAAAATACTATCGAAATCACCCGGATCTTTTATCAGTGCTGGTGAACCAGTATCATTAAAGAAAATTTCAACTCTATCTCCATCTAATTGTGAAGCAACATCTATCAAATATCTAGAGTTAAAACTTATCTCTAAATCATGATCAAACTTAACGGTTAAAGTTTCTTTACCATCACCACTGTTAGTATTATTTACTGACAGATCTAAAGTGTCTTTAGATAAATTGAATTTCACACCATCTTTTTTATCTAATGAAACAGATGCAACTCTATCAACTGAATTTAAAAATAATTTTAAGTCTATTTCTAATTTTTTTTGATTATTTTTAGGTATAACTTGAATGTAATTAGGAAATTTACCATCAATAAGTTTCGAAATTAAAATACTATTATTTAATTCAAATTTTATTTTTGATTTCACATTTGAAACTTTCACATCTCCATCATAGCTATCTAATAAAGAGCAAAGTTGAAAAATTGTTTTTTTAGGTAAAATTATTGGATCAAAATCAATTTTTTCCTCTAATCGAATTTTTGAAATAGACATTCTATGACTATCAGTTGCAACTGCTGTTAAATAATTTTTATCTTCAACTTCTGTTTGATGAAAATAAATTCCACTTAGGTAATGCCTTGTTTCGTCATTAGAGACTGAAAATTTACACTTATTTAATAATTTCAATAATTGTTTTGATTTAATTATAAATTCATTTTGATTAAAATTTTCGTCTGTCAGTGGAAACTCTGTTGCACTTATGCAATTCAAATTAAAAATAGATTTTTCAGACTCTACTTGTAATTTACTTATATCTGTTAGAGAAAGATTTATTTTCTTTCCTGAGTTAAACTTTCTTATAATATCATACATGATTGAGGAAGTTGTGGTTGTTTTGCCCTCCTCTAGAATTTCTACATTATTTAATTGATGTATAAATATTAAATCTAGATCAGTCGCAGTGATAGTAAGTTTTGAATTGCTTGCATCTAACAAAATATTAGAAAGTATTGGTAATGTACTTCTTTTTTCAATAACTCCTTGACAATAATTTAATGCTTGCTGAAGATCCTGTTGATTAACGTTAAATTTCATTTTCTTTATTATTATATAAAATCTGGTTTTTTAATTTATTTATATTATCAACCATCTCAGGATCTTTTTCTTTTATCTTTTCAATAGTTTTTACTGAATGAATTATTGTTGTATGGTCTCTGTTAGAAAATTCCCTTCCAATTTCAGGTAATGATTTGGAAGTCAAAATTTTAGTTAAATAAATTGCTGTTTGCCTAGGTCTTACTAAATATCTTGATCTTCTAGATGATAACATTTCATTTTTGCTGATTTTGAAAAACTTACAAACAATTGTCTGAATTAGATCTATTGTAACCTTATTTTCTGCTAAATTTAATAAATCCTTTAAAACTACTTTAGTTTCAGCAAGATTTGGAACTTTGTTGTAAATTCTTGAAAATGAAACAACTCTGTTTATTGCACCAACTAATTCCCTTACACTTCCAGTTATTTCATTACTTATAAAATCTTGAATTTCTCTAGAAACTTGTAATTGTTCGGAATACAAAGCATTCAGTTCTTCAGTTTTTTTTTCAACTATTTTTTTTCTTAGATCAAGGTCGGGCTTTTGAATATCAACAACTAATCCACCAGAAAATCTTGATTTAATTCTTTCTTGAATCCTTGATAATTTATTTGGTGATCGATCAGCTGATACAATTATTTGAGATCCCTTATCAAGTAATGCATTAAATGTATGAAAGAACTCCTCCTGCATAGCCTCTTTTCCACTTATAAACTGAATATCATCGATTAATAAAATATCTGTATTTCTAAAATATTCTTTAAACTTAACCATGTCGTTTGATTTAATTGATTTTACAAACTGATACATGAAACGCTCAGCAGAAATAAACATTACTTTATTATTTTTTTTAAGCTCTAAACCTATTGAATTTAATAAGTGAGTTTTTCCCATTCCAACGCCGCCATAAATATAAAGTGGATTATAGTGAGATATATTTTCTGAAACTTTTAAAGAAGCTTCGTAAGCTAATTTGTTACTTGAACCTGTAATAAAATTATCAAATCTTTTATTTGGATCAATTCGATTATACTGAAGATAAGAGTCTTTTATAAATGAAACATTTTCATTAGTATTATTCTCTTTAATACTATTTTCTTTTAAAGGGATATCTTGAGCTTTTTCAACTATTTTGAACTCAATTCTAATAATGTCTTTTTTATAAACTTTAATTATTTTTAATATTTGGTCTAAATACCTTGATGTAATCCAATCTCTAATAAATCTTGTTGGAACTGATAATAATAAGTAATTATTGAATTCCTCTACAAAAGAAATCTTTTTTAACCAGCTCTCATAAACTTCTAAGCCTAGTTTATTTTTCATTTCATTCTGTACTTGCTTCCATTCGAAACTTTCAGAAGAAAAATTATTAATATTTTTTGTATTTGTTAATTTATTCATAACTTAAGGGGAAATCTCAGTTAGAACTATTTAAAAAAATTTGCAACAAGTTAATAAAGAAATTTAAAAAAAAATAAAATCTATGATTGTGATTTATATTTTAAAAAATAAATTCTAAATTAAACTTAAATTTAAAATTATAAATTGAATCGAATATAGATTGAATCAATTAATTGATAGAATTAAAATTAAATCAAATATAGATTGAATGACGATAATCCAAATATTTACTAAATCTAAATATAGTAACTTAATACAAAACTTAAATATATAATGTGGATATCAGGAGTTGTTTGAAAATTTAAACTAACGTTTAGATTGCAGCAATTTTTTTTGTTATTCTAGAAACATTTCTAGAAGCATTTTGTTTTTTTATTATTCCTGTTTTTGCAATTTTCATCAACTCAGAGTTTAACTTTGGTAGAAATTTAAGAGCTTCATCTTTCTTTTTATCATCAATTAAAAGGTTCATTTTCTTAAGAGCATTTCTAAACCTGCTCTTTCTAGCTTTATTTACCGCTGTTTGTTTAGAAATTCTTCTAATTCTCTTAATTGCTGATTTTGTGTTTGCCATCTGCGCAGGGGTATAACTTGAGAATTTAAAGTGGTCAACTAAATATTTAACTATTTTTGACAAGAAATACAAAAAAAAGTTGATCTATTTGATGTTATTTTTTTTTTTATAATACTCTTACACTGCGCACGCTTACAAACAGTGCCGTCTTGCTGATAAACTTTAAACTCTTTTTGAAAGTTACCTTTGTTACCTGAAATATCTTTAAAATCTCTTATACTTGAACCTCCCTTATTAATTGCCTGTTGAAGTATTTTCTTTGAATTTAAAATAATATTTAAACATTCATTTTTGTTAAGTCTTTTTGCCTTTTTAAATGGATTTATTTTACTAGCGAAAAGAATTTCACTTGCATAAATATTACCTATTCCAGAAACAAATCTCTGATCAAGTAAGAAACTTTTTATATCCTTATTTTTTTTCTTAAAATAATTAACTACATAATTTAAGTTAAATTTGTCACTAAATGGTTCAGGTCCCATTGATTTAAATCTTCTATGTAGATCTTGATAATTTTTAATTATTTCAAAAAATCCAAAACGTCTTGGATCATTATAAATTACTTTCAAGCTATCAAATACAAACTCTGCATGATTGTGTTTTTTAGGTAAAAGAGGTGAATGATAAAAACTAGTATTCGTAAATTTTAGAGGCTTTTTCTTATCAAGAATATGAATTGTTCCTGACATTCCTAAATGGATTAAACAATAATCTTCATTTTGAAAATGGATAATCAAATATTTAGAAAATCTACTAACTTCAATTATTTTTTTATTTTTAAGAAAACTTTCAAAATCACTTGGTATTTTAAACCTTAAATTCCTGTTTCTTATTATTACTTTTTTTATGCTTTTTTTTTTGATCTTTTTATGAAGGGATTGTCTAACAATTTCTACTTCTGGTAATTCTGGCATTTGATACTATATTCAATATATATTTTTTTATGCAACAAAATCTTCAAAATAAAAGAGGACTTGTAGAAAATGTGTTTAATCAGGTCTACAACAAATATGACCTGATGAATGACTTTATGTCTATGGGTGTACATAGATATTGGAAAAAAAGTTTAATCAATATGATGAATCCAAGAGTTAATAGAAAATTAATAGATGTTGCGTGTGGGACGGGGGATGTTGGAAAGTTATTTTTAGATAGCACAAATAAAGAGGCTGAAATTACTTGTGTAGACCCTAATAAAGGAATGGTTAGTCAAGGAAAGCAAAAATTATCTAATTACAAAAATGTAAAATGGGTTATTTCTCCAGCAGAAAAATTACCAATAACAGATAATTCATTTGATTATTACACTATTAGCTTTGGGCTAAGAAATACAAAAAATTTAAATAAAGCACTTTCAGAAGCCTATAGAGTTTTAAAGCCTGGTGGACGCTATCTATGTCTGGAATTTTCTAAGATTCAAAATTCAAATCTTGATTTTGTATATAAAAATTATTCAAAACTCATTCCTATTATTGGTCAGTTTATAGTTGGAGAAAAACAACCTTACGAATATTTAATCAAAAGTATTGAACAATTTATTAATCAAGATGAATTAATAGAGTTGATGGAAAAAAATAATTTTCATAAATGTTCTTATAGAAATCTTTCTGGTGGTATTGTTTCAATTCATAGTGGTTGGAAAATTTAATGATTAAAAAACTTATTACTTTATTTAAATTAGGAAGAAAAATTGCAAAATCAGATATTTTAAAAATTGCATCAAAATTTAAAAAACCTCCTTTAGCTGTAACAATATTATTCCAAATTTTATCTATTTCATTTGAAAAAAAGGAACAAAGTAATTTAATTGAGGATGATGGTGAAAGACTATCTAGGTCATTAGAATCTATGGGTACAACTTTCATCAAACTTGGACAATTTCTTGCTACTAGACCAGATATAATCGGAGAAGAATTATCTTTAAAGCTAGAAAAACTTCAAGATCGATTACCCCCTTTTTCAATTCATGAAGCAAAAGAAATTATTCAAGAAGATCTTGGAGTTGATGCATTTAATTCAATAATTGATTTAAGTGAACCAGTTGCTGCTGCATCAATTGCACAAGTTCATAAAGCAAAAATAAATGACAATGGAACAATTAAAGATGTAGCAATAAAAATTTTAAGACCAAATATAAAAAAAATATTCAATGAAGAAATAGATGCAATGATGTTATTTTCATTTATTATTGAGTCATTTGTAAAAAAAACAAAAAGATTAAAACTTGTTGAAGTTGTTTTTTTGCTTAAAGAAATAACTAATCTTGAAATGGATTTAAGATTCGAAGCTGCTGCGGCTAATGAATATGCTGAAAATACTAAAAATGATGCTGGATTTAAAGTTCCTGAAATTTATTGGAATTTTACTAGTGAAAATGTAATGACTTTGGATTGGATAGATGGAATTTCAATAAGAGAAGCTGAGGAGCTAAAGAAAAGAAATTTAGATACTAATAAAATAGCTGAAGATATTATCCAACATTTTTTAAGACATGCTGTAAGAGATGGTTTTTTTCATGCAGATATGCATCAAGGAAATATTTTTGTTGATAATAGTGGCCAAATTGTACCTATAGATTTTGGGATTATGGGCAGGTTAGACAAACTTAGTAAAAGGTTTTTAGCAGAAATTTTATTTGGATTTATTCAAAGAGATTATCGTAAAGTAGCTGAGGTTCACTTAGTGGCCGGATTAGTTCCAAAAGAAGTACCAATCGATGATCTAGCTCAAGCTTTGAGATCAATTGGTGAGCCTATATTTGGTCAAGAAGTAAAAGATATTTCAGGAGGTAAATTACTCAAACAATTGTTTGATGTAACAGAAAAGTTTAATATGCAAACTCAACCTCAATTATTAATGTTGCAAAAAACTATGGTTGTTGTTGAAGGTGTAGCAAGAAAGTTAAATCCAAACACAAATATTTGGACAACTTCAAAACCTGTACTAGAAAATTGGCTTAAAGAAACAAAAGATCCAATTAATAATTTGAATGAAACTTTAAAAAATACATCTGAAGTGATTAAACGTTTACCAGAATTTCCTGAGATTATGGATAAAGCAAATCAAGCATTAACGTTTTTAGCTAGTGGTCAAATTCCACAAAATTCAAATTCTTACACCGCTCTGAATGATAAGAAATCAGAAATGATAGCATTTAGAAATCAATCTATTATTGGTTTATTACTTCTTGTAATTTTTGGCCTTATAGTATTTTAATTCTGCAAATGAAAAATTTGTTAAATAAAAAAATACTATTTGTTATCTGTGGAGGAATATCTGCTTATAAAAGTCTTGAAACAATTAGGCTTTTTAAAAAGAATGGTGCAGAAATAAAGACAATTCTTACAACAAGTGCAAAAGAGTTTGTAACTCCACTTTCAATAACATCACTTTCACAAGGTAAAGTTTATAGTGATTTATTTAGTTTAGAAAATGAGGCTGAAATGGATCATATTTCACTTTCAAGATGGGCAGATATAATTGTAATTGCACCTGCAACGGCAAATACAATTTCGAAACTGGCTCAAGGAACAACTGATGATTTAGCATCCACTGTTGTTTTGGCATCAGATAAAGACATTATTTTAGCACCAGCAATGAATGTAAGAATGTGGGAGCATCCAACTACTAAAACAAATATAAAAAAATTAAAAGGGTTTGGATATAAACTAATAGGTCCAGAGGTTGGTGATATGGCATGTGGTGAGTATGGAGAAGGTAAAATGTCAGACCCATCAGTAATTGCTGAAGAAGTTGATAAATATTTCTTAACTCAAAAAAATAACAAAAAATTTAAAGCATTAGTTACAGCAGGTCCAACCAATGAGTACATAGATCCAGTTCGTTTTATTACAAATAAATCAAGTGGCAAACAAGGATATGAATTAGCAAAATCATTATCAAAAAAAGGTTTTGATACAACATTAATATCAGGTCCAACTAATCTTGAAATAACTAAAGATATTAATCTTATAAAAGTTGAAACAGCAGATGAAATGTTAATTGCTACTCAAGAAAATTTACCTGTTGATGTAGCAATTTTTTCTGCTGCGGTAGCTGATTTTAAAATTAAAAAAAAGTATGAAAATAAAATTAAAAAACAAGAGAACTTAAACTTAAATTTAGAAAAGAATGTAGACATACTTCATTATGTGTCTAACCATAACTATATGAGACCTGAACTTGTCATTGGATTTGCAGCAGAAACTAATAAGATTGATAAAAGTGCAAAGGAAAAATTAAATAAGAAAAGTTGTGACTGGATAATTTCTAATGATGTATCAAATAAAGATATAGGATTTAATTCTGATTATAATGAAGTAACAATTCATTATAAAAACAAAGACGTTAAAAAAGAAAAACTTTCGTACAAAAAAAAATCTGGAATTTCTGATGAAATAGTTGATAGAATAATTGATCAATTAAATTAATGGCAAAAGTTCTTATCAAAAAGTTAGACCCTGCGGTTGAATTACCCGCTTACAAAACAGAAGGTGCATCAGGTATGGATTTGATGGCGTTAGTTAAAGAACCTATTAATCTTAAACCAAACTCATCATGCTTAGTACCAACAGGGCTTGCTGTTGCATTTTCAAGTGATTTCGAAATCCAAATAAGACCAAGATCTGGTTTAGCTGCAAAAAACAACATTAGTGTTTTAAATACACCTGGAACTATTGATAGTGATTACAGAGGAGAAATAAAAGTAATCCTTTTTAATCACGGAAAAAGTGATTTTTTAATAAATAATAAAGATAGAATAGCACAAATGATTTTAACTCCTGTAATTAAAATGGATCTTGAGGAAACTAATAATCTACCAGAAACAATTAGAGGAAAGGGTGGCTTTGGCTCTACTGGAAAATGAGCAAAAATTTAAGCAAAAAAGAAATAGATAAATTTTCTAGACAAATAATTTTAAAGAACATAGGTCCATTAGGACAAAAAAAAATTCTAGACTCGAAGGTTTTAATAATTGGAATGGGAGGTCTAGGATGTCCAGCTGCTGATTTTTTAACCCGATCTGGCATTGGGAAACTAGGAATTGTTGATCATGATATCGTTAGCCTATCAAATATTCATAGACAAAGTTTATATGATGAAAAAGATTTAAATCACTCAAAAGTTATAATTGCCAAAAAAAAACTAAATAGAATAAACCCAAAAACAAAAATAAATCTTTATAACTTTAAAATGGATAGAGTAAAATTTGAAAAAATAATAAAAAATTATGACTTCATTATCGATGGTACTGACAATTTTGAAAGTAAATTTTTAATTAATGATTTAAGTTTAAAATATAAAAAATATCTTGTGACTGGAGCAATTAGTAAATTTGATGGTCATATTTTTACTTTTAATTTTGTTGATAAAAGTACTCCTTCATTACGAGACTTCTATCAAGAGGAAGTTATTACTGATGAAATATTAAACTGTGAATATGAAGGAATATTGGGACCAGTAGCAGGAACAATTGGGACAATGCTAGCTAATGAAGTTTTAAAAAAAATATTAAAAATTGGCCAAAATTTAAATGGATTTATTCTTATTATAGATTTATTAAATTTAAGTTTTAGAAAAGTTAAATTAAATAAAACAAAAAAAAGTGAAAATAAAAAATTTAATAAATAATATTTTTATATTCTCCCTTTTAATATGCTTTATCACCTCAAGTAATGCAGGAGAAATATTCGTTTCTCTTAAAAAAAATAAGGTAAACGTACGCTATGGACCAAGTTTTGAGTCTGACATTAAGTTTGTTTACAAAAAAATAAATTTACCTTTAAAACAAATTGATAAAAAAGAAAATTTTAGACGAATTATTGATTCTAAAAATAACAGCGGATGGATTCATATTTCACAATTAAAAAAAAGTAATTCAGTAATAGCTACGAAAGATAAGGTTTTATTTAAGAAACCTACATCTTTTGCTAAACCAGTTGCTCAAATTAAAGAAGGAAGATTATTAATTTTAGAAAAATGTGAACAAAATTGGTGCAGAATTACATCAGAAGAATTTGAAGGTTGGATTAAAACAGATAATATTTGGGGACTAAATTAACTAAAATCAGCAGATAAAGAGGCTATATTTTCTTTAGATAATTTTGTGCTATGAGAATATTCTTTGTGATCTATACCAAGCTCAATTTCTGAACTATTAGATCTAAATTTTTCTATTTGATCATCAGTAAAATTAAAATGAATAAACTGTACTGAAGAAGCTTTTCCTTCAGTAGAAGTTCTATCCACATCTTCTTCTGGAACCGCTTTAATTTTCTCACCATTTATTTTCATAAATACTGTTTCTTCTATTCCACCAACTTTTCCAAGAAACGCCGCTCTTGAAATAGGATTATCTATTTCAAACATCAGAGTTGCTGTAAGCTCTTTTCCATCAGGTATTAGAGGATTATATGCAGAAAGCTCATCCTGAAGTTGTTCATCACCACCTTTTTCAATGTATAGCATTTCTTGAACTTGAGCTAACATTGTTTCATAACTTTCAAAATAAAAAGTAGCATAAGGACCCAAAGAAACTCTTCTATTTTTTTTATAATCAACAATATTTTTTCTTAGTTCACGTCTCTTCCCTGTATAAACATCCAGAGGCATGATGTCTTTTTTTTCGATTTCTCTTTTTTCTCTCGACATGATTACAAGTTATAACTTTTTGCCATTAATTCGATAGGGTGTAGTGCCTCATCATTAGATATATTTGTATCAACTTCTAACTGTTTTAAATGTTTACCAGCTAGAGGACAATCCGAAGCCATATACTTATTATTTTTATTTTTAATTTGTCTAGCTGTTGGTCTTCCAACTTTATTTGCTAAAACATGCGTTTCTTTCATTACTCCAAAAGTTCCTCCATGACCTGCACATCTTTCAACAACATCAATTTTAACGTTTGGTATTAATTTTAACATATCTCTCGCTTTGATACCCATGTTCTGTGCTCTGGCATGACAAGCATGATGCACTGTTACTCCTCCATCAATCTCTTTTAATCCTTCTACCAATCCCTCATTGTTTGATATATCAACTACATACTCATCAATATCCATAACATTTGCAGATAATTTTTTTATTTTTTCGTCGTTTGATAATAACAAAGGCCATTCAAATTTTAACATCAATCCACAACTCGCTGTTAGAGTTACTACTTTATAACCTTTATCAATCCATTCAATTAAATCCTTAGAAACTTTTTTCGCTTGTTCAACAACTTTTGGAAGATCTGCTTGCTCTAGAAATGGCATCCCACAACAACCGGGATAAGCCTCTTGAACCTCTACACCATTTTTTTTTAAAACTTTTAAAGCAGCGACACCTGTGTTTTTTTTATTAAAATTTACAAAACAAGTTGAATAGATAACAACTTTTCTATCTTTTGAGGGTGTTTGATAATTTATTTTATCCTTATTTTTTTTAAAGAAGTTTGAAAAAGTTTCAGAATTATATTTTGGCAACTGAACTCTTTTATCTATTCCTGCAATAAGTTCTAAGATTTTTCTAATTAATTTATTTTTAATATTTGAAGCCCAGTTAATTATTTTAGAGAATAATACGCCAATTTTAGCATTTCGATCTATTTGAGCTAGTTGTGTTGGTACACTTGGTAATTTACCTAATTTTTTTTGAGCTGTTCTATATCGCAACATTAAATGAGGAAAATCTAAATCAAAATCGTGAGGCGGAACATATGGGCATTTAGTCATAAAACACATATCACACAAGGTACATGCATCAACAACAGGGTCAAATTGATCGCTAGATAAACTTTCAACATCCTCATTTTTAGACTCATCAATCATATCGAACAATTTTGGGAAAGAATCACAAAGATTAAAACATCTTCTGCATCCATGGCAGATATCAAATACTCTCCTCATTTCCACGTCTAATTTTTCAGGATTCAAAAAATCAGGATGCTCAAAATCAATGGGATGTCTAATAGGTGCACTTAAGCTGCCTTCTTTGCTCATTATTTGAATTTTTCAGATTTTTAGTGGGCTTATTTAGCCCACTAAGTAATATTTTTTTAGCCGATAGAGTCTAAAGTTTTTTGAAATTTACCAGCATGTGATTTTTCAGCTTTAGCTAAAGTTTCGAACCAGTCTGCAATTTCTTCAAAGCCTTCTTCTCTAGCAGTCTTGGCCATACCTGGGTACATATCCGTGTACTCATGAGTTTCACCTTCTATAGCTGAAGCTAAGTTAGCTTTAGTTTCACCAATTGGTTTACCTGTTGCTGGGTCTCCAACCTCTTCAAGATATTCCAAGTGACCATGAGCATGACCAGTTTCACCCTCTGCTGTAGATCTAAAAACTGTAGCCACATCATTGTAACCCTCGATGTCAGCTTTTTGCGCAAAATATAGATATCTTCTATTTGCTTGACTTTCGCCTGCAAATGCTGCTTTCAAATTTTCCTCTGTTTTACTTCCTTTTAAAGACATTTTTTCTCCTTTTTAATGATAACAAATCATATAATAGATCTAAAAAATATGTCAATAGTTTAGAAT
Source organism: uncultured Pelagibacteraceae bacterium (assembly GCA_902596185.1). Classification (GTDB taxonomy): domain Bacteria; phylum Pseudomonadota; class Alphaproteobacteria; order Pelagibacterales; family Pelagibacteraceae; genus Pelagibacter. Next base: position 11,375 of record CACJSX010000012.1, on the reverse strand, counting down.
TATTATAATGTATGTTTTAAGTAATTGATTTAATTGGATTATTTTTGAGTTTGATTATCACTCGCAACTTTAATCAAAATTTCCACTGATTTTATTTTTTTTCCAGTAATATTTTTTTTAATATTCACTGGATCAATATCACTCTCATCGCAATCAATTAGCTCATGCGTGTCTTCATCAAAAAAATGATGGTGTGCTGAAATGTTTGTATCAAAATAACTTTTATGACTATCGATTGAAATTTCTTTTAGATATCCCTTTTTTTCAAATGCATGAACCGTATTATAAACTGTGGCAAGAGATATTTTTTCACTCATTTTTTCTGATATCATTTTAACAAGATCGTTAATTGTGAAATGAAAAGTTTTTTCTCTATTAAATAAAACCTCACACATTTTTACTCTTTGTTTTGTAGGTCTGAGCCCAACTTCTCTTAATTTTTCAATAAAATTGCAGTTTTTTGTCATAATTGTTTATAATAATTCTAAAGTACTATTAAAATTATAGTGATTTATTATATTATATTAAGATTAAATCAAGTAATAAGGGTCTCGAAATTATGAAAAAAAACTCATACTCATATGATGATCTTATAACTTGTGGAAATGGGGATCTTTTTGGTCCTGGTAATGCTAAATTACCTCTTCCACCAATGCTTATGTTTGACAGAATAACTGAAATCAATGAAAATAATGGTACATTTAATAAAGGCTCTTTAAAAGCTGAATTAGATATTAAAGATGATCTTTGGTTTTTTGATTGTCATTTTAAAAAAGATCCAGTTATGCCAGGATGCCTAGGTTTAGACGCTATGTGGCAACTGGTAGGTTTTTTTCTGGGTTGGCTAGGAAACCCTGGAAAAGGAAGAGCTTTAGGTGTGGGTACTGTAAAATTTACAGGTGAAGTTTTACAAAGTGTAAAAAATGTAAGATATGAAATAGATATGAAGAAAATTATGTCTCCTGGAGGAACAACCGTTGGGCTTGCAAATGGAATTGTTCTTGCAGATAATAAGAAAATATATTCAGCAGAAAGTTTAAAAGTAGGTTTATTTAAATAATGAGAAGAGTAGTTATTACAGGTTTAGGAGTAGTTTCTTGTTTAGGAAATAATCAAGAAGAAGTTCATCAATCTTTATTAAATTCAAAATCAGGAATTTCTTTTGCAGAAGAGTACAAAGAGCATAATTTAAAAAGCCATGTTCACGGTAAACCAAATATTAAACTAGAGGATCATATTGATAGAAAAACAATTAGATTTATGGGTTCAGGATCAGCTTATAATTATATTGCAATGAAAGAGGCAATTGAGGATTCTGGATTGGAAGCAAGTGAAGTAAGTAATTTTAAAACTGGGATTGTAATGGGTTCCGGTGGTCCATCGATTGAAAATGTAATACTTGCAGCAGACAAAACAAGAGCTAAAACTCCAAAACTAATGGGGCCCTTTATTGTTCCAAGAACAATGGCCAGTACTGCCTCAGCAACACTTGCCGTACCATTTAAAATTAAAGGAACTAACTACACAATGAGTTCTGCATGTGCAACTAGTGGACACTGCATAGGAAATTCTATGGAATTAATTCAAATGGGTAAACAGGATGTTGTTTTTGCAGGTGGAAGTGAAGAAATTCATTGGGCGATGACAGCAATGTTTGATGCTATGACAGCTTTATCATCAAAATATAATGATACTCCTCAATCTGCGTCTAGAGCTTATGATAAAACTAGAGATGGATTTGTAATTGCAGGTGGTGCAGGCGTATTAGTACTTGAAGAATACGAACATGCCAAAGCACGAGGTGCTAAAATATACGCAGAATTAAATGGTTATGGGGCAACTTCGGATGGATATGATATGGTAGCTCCATCAGGAGAAGGCGCTGTCAGATGTATGAAAATGGCGATAGCAACTGCTAAAAATAAAATTGATTACATTAATACCCATGGAACATCTACTCCAGTTGGAGATATAACGGAGCTTAATGCTATTAAAGAAACTTTTGGAGAAGACATTCCAAAAATAAGTTCAACAAAATCTTTATCGGGTCATCCTTTAGGGGCTGCTTCAGTGCATGAAGCAATCTATTGTTTGATAATGATGAAAAACAATTTCATAACAGGATCAGCAAATATTACAGATATGGATGATGATGCTAAAAAATTTCCAATTATTGCGAAAACTGAAACAGGAGCAACCTTAAATACAGTAATGTCAAATAGTTTTGGGTTTGGTGGAACTAATGCAGCTTTAATTTTTGAAAAGGTTTAAATTATGAGTTTGATGAAAGGTAAAAAAGGATTAATCATGGGTGTTGCTAATGAAAGATCTATTGCCTGGGGTATATCTCAAAAACTTGCAGAGGCTGGAGCGGAGTTAGCATTTACTTATTTAGGTGACGCTTTAAAAAAAAGAGTTGTTCCTTTAGCAGAAAAATTAAATTCAAATGTTACATTTAGTTGTGATGTTGAAAAAAAAGAAGAAGTAGTAAAACTATTTGAGGATATTAAATCTCAATGGGGTGAAATCGATTTTGTCGTTCATGCAGTTGCTTTTTCAGATAAATCAGAGTTATCAGGTGAGTACTTAAATACGACAAGAGAAAATTTTTTAAGAAGTATGTTAATTTCTTGTTTTTCATTTACTGAAGTAGCAAAAGAAGCTTCAAAGGTAATGAAACAAGGTGGAAGTTTATTAACTTTAACTTACGAATCTACTAAAGCAATTCCAAATTATAACGTAATGGGTGTTTGTAAATCAGCTCTAGAGGCAAGTGTTAAGTATTTAGCAAGAGATTTAGGAGTCAAAGGCATGAGAGTAAATGCTATAAGTGCTGGACCTATAAAAACGTTAGCTGCATCTGCAATCGGAGATGCAAAATTCTTATATAAATGGAATGAAGACCATTCTTTTCTGAAAAGAAATGTGGATATCCATGATGTTGGAAATTCAGCATTATATCTATTAAGTGACCTTGCAAACGGAGTTACTGGTGAAATCCACTACGTAGATGCTGGATACAATAAAGTTGGGATGCCAGATCCTAAAAATATTAGTTAAAATTTAGTTATATTTAGTAAAAAAAACCCCCAGAATTCTCTTTCCAGGGATTTAGAATTTTAATTTAGCTATTACTTAGTAGCTTGTTTCATAGATAGTTTAACTTTACCTCTATCGAAACCAATCACTTTAACTTTTACTTCGTCACCTTCTTTGACAACGTCAGTAACTTTAGCAACTCTTTTATCTGCAAGTTCTGAGATATGAACTAGTCCATCTTGTTTTCCTAAGAAATTAACAAATGCACCAAACTCCATAATCTTCATTACTTTACCTGAATAAATTTTGTTTAATTCAGCTTTTGCAGTGATGTCTTTAATCATTTGCATTGCGATATTTCTAGACTCCTCATCAGGAGCAGCAACTGTTACTACACCTTCATCATTTACATCTACTTTAGCACCTGATTTTTCAACGATCTCTCTGATCGTTGCTCCACCTTTTCCAATCACAGCTGCAATGTCTTTTTTATCAACATTAACTTGTTCCATTTTTGGAGTGTGTTTTCCAACATCTTCTCTTGAAGCTGATAATGCTTTATTCATTTCTCCTAAGATATGAACTCTTCCGTCTTTAGCTTGGCTTAATGCCTGCTCCATAATTTCAAATGTAATACCTGTAATTTTAATATCCATTTGAAGAGAAGTAATTCCATCTTTAGTTCCAGCAACTTTAAAGTCCATATCACCCAAGTGATCTTCATCACCTAAAATATCTGATAAGACACTAAAATCGTCACCTTCTTTAATTAAACCCATTGCAATACCTGCAACTGGCTCTTTGATCGGTACTCCTGCATCCATTAATGCTAATGATGTTCCACAAACAGTAGCCATTGAGGAAGAGCCATTAGACTCCGTAATCTCTGAAACTACTCTAAAAGTATATGGGAATGCCTCTTTCGTTGGTAATGAAGAATTTATAGCTCTCCAAGCTAATTTACCATGTCCGATTTCTCTTCTACCAGTTCCAATTCTTCCAGTTTCTCCAACTGAAAAAGGGGGGAAATTATAGTGAAGCATAAATCGCTCTCTTTGTAATCCATCTAAACTTTCAATTCTTTGTTCATCATCTGAAGTTCCTAGAGTTGCAACAACAATTGCTTGAGTTTCACCTCTAGTAAACAATGCAGAACCATGAGCTCTTGGCAAAACACCAACTTCACAAGAAATAGGTCTTACATCTGACAATCCTCGACCATCAATTCTATTTTTATTTTTTAGAATATCAGTTCTAACAATTGATTTTTCTAGATTTTTTAACTGACTGTTAACATCAAGATCTGTATAGTTTTCATCTTCCTCATAAAGCTTTTTAGCTTTATCAGTAATCTCTGAAATTTGGTTTGATCTATCTTGTTTATCTCTTGTTGCAAAAGCTTTTTTAAGATCTTCTGTAAAAGTTTCTTCAAGTTTTTTCTTAACTTCTGATAGATCTTTCTTTTCAACAGTCCACTCAGGTTTTCTACATTCTTTTGCAAGTTCCTCTATCATCTCGATTACTGGAACAAATCCTTCATGTCCAAATTTAACTGCATTTAACATTTCTTCCTCTGTTAAACCACTTGCTTCAGACTCAACCATAAGCACAGCATCTCTTGTACCCGCGACAACTAAATCTAATTTCGATTTTTCTAACTCTGCTTTGGATGGGTTTAAAACATATTTCCCATCTACAAAACCAACTCTTGAAGCCCCTACAGGACCCATAAATGGCATTCCTGATATAGCTAATGCTGCCGATGAAGCAGTGATTGATAAAATATCTGGTTCATTTTCTTTGTCATATGAAATTACAGTTGGTAATAACTGAACTTCATTTTTAAATTCATCAGGAAACAACGGTCTAATTGGTCTATCTATTAATCTAGAGATTAATGTTTCACTCTCGGTTGGTCTTGCTTCTCTTTTAAAATATCCTCCTGGAATTTTCCCTGCTGCATAATATTTTTCTTGGTAATTTACAGATAATGGAAAGTAATCCATATCAGGATTAACTTTTTTTGCCCCCACTACTGTTGCTAGTACGACTGTCTCTCCACATGTTGCGATTATTGCACCGTCTGCTTGTCTTGCTACTTTACCTGTTTCTAAACTTATCTTCTTTCCTGCTACTTCGATTTCCTTCTTGTATACTTTAAACATTTCATTTCCATTTCGTTTCATTCGTTTCGTTCCATTCCGTTCTATCTAACTTGACTTCTATTTTCTTAAATTCAATTTCGACAGTACATTTTTGTAAGAATCCGTTTTATTTTTCTTTAAGTATTCCAACAATTTCTTCCTTCTATTTACCGCTCTCAACAATCCAACAGATGAATGTTTATCCTTTTTAAATTGCTTTATATGTTTAGAGAGAGTTTCAATTTTCTCTGTTAGCAAAGCGATCTGAATCTCTGAAGATCCAGTATCTTTATCGTGCATTGCTAATTCTTGTGACTTTTTATTCATGCCTCTTTCTTCCTATTTATTTGTTTGTTTTATTAAGTTTTCTATTTTTTCCGCATACTCAAAAGACTCGTCTTTTCTAAAAAGTAATTTTGGTAAAAATTTCATGACCACTTTTTGTGATAAAATTTTTCTAATTAAAAATGAGTATTCTTTTAGAATATTAATCTTCTCCTCAGCATTTTTTCCACCTAATGGAAGCACATATGCTTTAGCAATTTTTAAATCTGGACTCATTCTTACCTCAGTAACTGTTATAGTATTCGTTTCTAAATTTGGCACCTTAGCCTCATTTCTTATAAAAATCATGCTTAAAGACTGCTTAATCATTTCTCCTACTCTAAGCTGTCTTTGAGATACTGTTTTTCCAATTCTATCTGCCATTAAATTGACCTCTCAGTAGATGTAACATTAAAGGCCTCTATTATGTCATTTTTTTGGAAATCCATATAGTCTTTAACTGTAATTCCACATTCTTGACCACCACTTACCTGTTTTACCTGATTTTTTTCTCTAAATATTGATGAAACTTTTCCAGTATAAATAATAGCTCCATCTCTTATAATTCTTACATCTGAAGTAGAATTAATTTCTCCTTCCGTTACTTTTGAGCCAGCCACTTTTCCAGCACCTGAAACTTTAAATATTTCTAAAATTTGTGCAGTACCAGTAATTTTTTCTTGAACATCAGGCGCCAATAATCCTGACATTCTTTGTTTTATATAATCTAGAACTTCATAAATAATATTGTATGAAGATATTTTTATCTTTTCATTTTCAGCAAGTTTTTTTGCTTCTTTACTTGGTTTAACATTGAAAGCTATTAATACCGCTTTTGAAGCTTTCGCCAATGTAACATCTGTTTCCGTTACCATTCCAATATCTGCTAAAATTATTTTAGGTTTAACTTCATCGTGTTTGATTTGACTAATTGCATTTTTAATTGCTTCTGATGACCCATGAACATCAGATTTGATAATTAAATTTAATTCTTCTGAGGATTTATCTGAAAAGGCAGAGTCTTGAGTAGCAAAGGTCAGTGGATTTTTACCATCCTTACTTTCTTGAGCTCTATTCTCACTCAATGTCTTAGCTTCTTTTTCTGTATCTAATACAATAAAATCATCTCCAGCTTTTGCTGCACCATTTATTCCTAAAATCTCAACAGGAGTAGAGGGTAAAGCTTCACCAATATTTTGACCTTTGTCATTAATAATAGCTCTAACTTTTCCCCATTTTAAACCACTTACAAAAAAATCACCTCTCTTGAGTGTTCCTGTTGTGATAATTATATTCGCAACTGGTCCTCTACCAACATCAATTTTAGACTCTAGTACTATACCTGTAGCTTTAGATTCATAATCTGTTTTAAGATCTAAAATCTCTGCTTGAAGTATTATAGACTCAACTAATTTATTTAAGTTTTGTTTTGTTTTAGTTGAAATTTCGACCATTAAAGTATCACCAGATAAATCCTCGGCTATTAATTCATGTTCTAATAATTGATTTTTAATCTTCTGCGGATCTGCCTCTGGAAGATCACATTTATTTATCGCAACAACTATTGGAACATTTGCAGCTTTAGCGTGTTTTATAGACTCAACAGTTTGAGGTTTAACTCCATCATCTGCAGCGACTACTAGTACAACCACATCAGTTAATTTTGATCCTCTCGCTCTCATCTCTGTAAAAGCAGCATGGCCTGGGGTATCAATAAATGTTAATTTATTATTTTGACTTTCAATTTGATAAGCTCCAATATGTTGAGTTATTCCACCATATTCTCCTGAAACTACGTTTGCACTTCTTAGTACATCTAGTACTGAGGTCTTACCATGATCAACGTGCCCCATGACAGTAACTATTGGTGGTCGATTTTTTAAATTTTCAGTTCTTGAAGCTTTTATTTTTTGAATTATTTCTTCAGCTTTTTCCTCTCTTATTGGATTGTGACCAAATTCTTTAACTAAATATTCTGCGGTATCAGCAGCTAATGTTTGATTTATAGTCACAGTTACACCCATACCAAATAAATGCTTAATCACATTACTTGATTGTTCAGCCATTCTGTTTGCAAGTTCTCTTACCGTTATTGCTTCAGGAATATTAATATCTCTTTTAATTGGTTTTAAATTATCTTGTGAATCATCTTTTGTAGAATTTTTAATTTCTTTTTGTCTTGCTCTCTTTACTGATGCTAAACTTCTTTGTTTTGCATCGATTTCATCACTTAACGCTCTTGAAACTGTTAATTTTAATTCTCTTTTCTTCGTGCCTACTTTTAAAGTCTTCTTATCTTTATTTGCGCTATCACCTTTAAGTCTTTTGGTTGCTCTTTGTTCTGCTAGTTTTCTCTTTTCAAAATCATTTGTTATAGCGGGTGATTTAGGATTAAATGAAGGTTTTAATGGTGCACCTCTGTTGAAAGTTGAGGTTGTTCTTGGCTTATTCGTACTAGATCTAAATGATCCACCTCTACTCGAGAATTTTCCAGTTTGTTTTTCGATTACTACAGAATTTTTTCCTTGAGTTTTAGCAATCTCAATGTTCTTGATTGATTTTTTGGCTGAGCCTGTAATTGTTAATTTTGTTTTTTTCTCCATACCTCATCACTCAATCTTTATAAACAATGTTTCTAGCGGACATAATTAGTTCATCTGCTTCGTCTTTAGATAAAGCAAAATCTTCAAGATAACCTTGGATTTTTACTCTCTCACCTTTAACCACATCATAACCACCAGTCAATTCATCAGATGCTAAGTCTGCAAAATTTTCTAAACTTAGAATTTTTTGTTCACCAAGTGTAACTAACATCCCTGGAGTTAATCCCTTTAAATTAATCAAGGCATCTTCAAGACCTAATTCTTTAATTCTCTGAGAAATGTCCTCCTGATCCTTTTCATGAAACTCTTTAGCTCTATCTATCAAAGCTTTGGCAGTATCTTCTTCTATACCTTCAATCTTCATTAAATTTTCGGGTGAACTATCTTTAATATCATCAATCGTTGAGAAACCTTCAGCAACGAGTAATTGACCCAATGTTTCATCTAACTCTAGATTTTTTACAAAATTTTCTGTTTTTTCTTTAAATTCTAATTGTCTTCTTTCAGAATCCTCTGCATCTGTCATTATATTAATTTCATAATTTAAGAGTTTGGTCGCAAGTCTTACGTTTTGACCTCTTCTCCCAATCGCTTTACTTAAATTTTCTTCATTTAAAATAACATCAAGTTTTTTTCTTTCTCTATCAACATTTACTCTTTGAACTTCAGCAGGTGATAATGCATTTGAAACTAAAATAGCAGGATCTTCCGACCAATTAACTATGTCAATTTTCTCTCCTTGAAGTTCATTAACTACAGCTTGAACTCTTGAACCTCTCATACCTACACAAGCGCCTACTGGATCTAAAGAAGTATCAACTGCTTTTACACATATTTTTGCTCTACTTCCGGGATCTCTTGAAGAGGATTTAATTTCTATTAGTCCATCATAAATTTCTGGAACTTCTTGAATAAAAAGTTTCTCCATAAATTTAGGATGAGCTCTAGATAAAAATATTTGTTGTCCTCGAGGTTCTCTTCTAACATCGTGACAATATGCTTTTATACGATCACCTGCTTTAATGTTTTCACGAGGTATCAATTCATTTTTTTGAATTATTGCTTCGGTTCTTCCTAAATCAACAATTACATTTCCAAATTCTAATCTCTTTACAATTCCACTTAAAATAGAATCTTTCTTATCAACAAAATCATTAAACTGTCTTTCTCGTTCAGCTTCTCTTACATTAAAACTAATTACTTGCTTTGCAGTTTGAGCAGCTATTCTTCCAAAATCAAATGAAGGAAGTGGCTGTAATACTTCGTCACCAATAGACTTATCTTTGTTTAATTCATTTAAATTAATTGCATCTTCTAATTTTATCTCAGTATTTGTATTTTCAGGATTTTCAGCGATTATCAATTTTCTAAAAAGCTCAATATCTCCATTATCTCTATTGATGGAAACTTTAATTTCATTTTCTTGTCCAAATTTTGATTTTGCAGCTTTAGCAATCCCCGTTTCCATAGAACTGATAATTAGTTCTTTATCAATAGATTTTTCTAAAGCTACAGCTTCAGCAATTCTTAATAATTCTAATTTATCAGCTCTTTTATTTAACATAGTTTTATTTAATCCAAAAAAAAATGGGCTAAAGCCCATTTTGTAAAGTTCAATAATGTAAAAGCAATATAGTAAAGTTTTTTTTTAATTCAACAGAAACTATTTAGAAAAAACGTTTGATTTATCTGTTTTTTCCCATGAAAATGAGCCATTGTCTTCTGGAGCTCTACCAAAATGTCCATAGGCAGCTGTTTTTTCATATATTGGTTTATTTAAATTTAACATTTCTCTGATACCTCTAGGGCTCAAATCAAAATTTTCCTTAATCTTTTCTACAACAAATTTATTTTTATCTAGATCGTTATCAAATAAATCAACATAAATGGATAATGGTTTTGATACGCCAATTGCATAAGCTAATTGAATTAAACATTTTTCAGCAATTTTAGAACAAACAACATTTTTAGCAATATACCTTGCTGCATAAGCTGCTGATCTATCAACTTTAGTAGGATCTTTACCTGAAAAAGCACCACCACCATGAGGTGCGGCTCCCCCATAAGTATCAACAATAATTTTCCTACCTGTCAAACCACAATCTCCATCTGGACCACCAATCACAAAATTTCCTGTTGGATTTACATAAAACTCATCCTCATTAAAACCATCAAGAAAATTCTCAGGTATAGATTTTAACATATAGGGTCTAAGTAAATCTCTGACTTGCGATTGATCAACATCTGGCGAATGCTGTGAAGAAATAACTACGGATTTTACTTTTGAAGGTTTTCCATCAACATACTCGAATGTTACCTGACTTTTTGAATCTGGTTCAATATTTTTTAATTTTCCAGATTTTCTATCTTCAGCCATCAATCTTAAAATTTTATGAGAATAATGTATAGGTGCTGGCATTAAAACATCTGTTTCATTACATGCATATCCAAACATAATACCTTGATCTCCGGCTCCTTCATCTTTATTACCAGATGAATCTACACCCATAGCAATGTCGGCTGATTGGGAATGCAAATGACTTTCAATTTTGGTAGCTTCTTTCCAAGTAAACCCCTCTTGGTCATAACCAATATCTCTTATACAATTTCTTACTTTTTCAATTAATTCATCTTTTTTAATTTCAGGTCCTCTTACTTCACCAGCTAAAACAACTTTATTTGTTGTGGTTAGAGTTTCGCAGGCAACTCTAGAATATGGATCTCCAGAAATAAAACTATCAACAACCATATCTGAAATCCTATCAGACACTTTATCTGGATGGCCTTCAGAGACAGACTCGCTTGTGAAAAGATAATTTTTTAAATTACTCATTTTTAAGTTTCTTAAATGAAAATATTAAAAAAATATACAACAAAATTATAAATCCGAAAATTTTATTTCCAAATTTTGCAAATAGAGTCATCTCTATTTTCCTTGACTCACTAAAATCTATATAACCAGATTTATTTATATCAACTTTTTTCTCAACAACTCCCATTGGGTTAATAATTGCTGTTACCCCGTTATTTGCTGATCTTAAAACGTATTTCCCACTCTCTATCGCTCTAAAAATACTATGAGTAAAATGTTGCTCTGGTCCAATTGATTTACCAAACCACCCATCTTCAGAAACATTTACAATATAATCAAAGTTACTGCTTGTGAAAATTTTACCTGAATAAATTATCTCATAACAAATAAGGGGTAATATTTTCACTGACAAATTATTATATTTCAGATCAATTATGTTTCGTTCTTCACCTT
>CACJSX010000011.1 GCA_902596185.1 uncultured Pelagibacteraceae bacterium | reverse complement strand
TTCTTCCCACAACATTATATAGCGCTGGACCTATAGCATTCTTTCCTCCTTTAACAATTGAATGACAAGCTGCACATTTTTTAAAAACTTTTTCACCATGCGCAATATCACCCATTGCCATTAGTGCGGATATGTCAATTTCATCTGATGCTGAACTTGAGCTAGTTGTTGATACGGTGGTTGCAGTTTCTACTTCAACTGAATAACCAGGTGTCTCAGGTTTCTCTACATGAAATATAACATCAGATAATTTTCCAATACCGATAATAAGGAGAGCGACCATTAGAACAGCAGCAACTATTTTGTTTATTTCAAAAGAATCCATTTTTTCTAAATTTTGTAGTGAACGTATAACATGATAAATTAAAAAATAGCTAAAATTTAATGTATAAATTTGCCTCTATAGTTGTTTAATGAGTATAATAATTTGAAAATATAATGAAAACTTTAGTAATAATACCCTCTAGAATGTCTGCTACTAGGCTGCCAGGTAAACCTTTGCTAAAAATAAATGGTTTATCAATTATTTCACATGTATCTAAAAAAGCAGAAGAGGCCAATATTGGAGATGTGATTGTAGCTACAGAGGACCAGGAAATTATAGACGATGTAAGAAGCAATGGTTTTAAAGCAATTTTAACTAGTAATAAACACAAAACAGGTACGGATAGAATTCATGAGGCACTAAAAAAATCAAATATTAGAGATGTTGATTTTATTATGAATTTACAAGGGGATGAACCAGCAATCGACATTGATGATATAAAAAATTTGAATGACAAGATGTTAAAAAATAATTCTTATTTAGGAACTCTTGCCGCAAAAATAAAAGATATTAAAAACCTCAAGAATGAAAATATTGTTAAGGTCATCACTGAAAACAGCTTAGAAGAGGATCATTTTCCAAAGGCAGTCTCCTTTTCAAGAAAATCTGAGCAGTTAGATAATATTTATCACCATATTGGAATTTATTGTTATTCAAGAGATTGTCTTGAAAAATTTGTTCATTTGGATCAATCCAAAAATGAAATAAAAAATCGATTAGAGCAGTTAAGAGCATTAGATAATAATATTGATATCAATGTTTCACTTGCTAAGTCATCTCCAATAGGAGTAGATACTGAGGAAGATTATCTAGCCTTGAAAAAAATAATGGAATATAAGAATTGATGAGTAAAATTTATTTTCAAGGAACTTTTGGTGCATATTCTCATTTAGCAGCTCTTTCAATTGATCCCAAGGCTGAGATCTTGCCATGTAAAACTTTTGATGAGTGTTTTAACAAAGCATCTGAAGAACCAGATAGCAGAATTATAATTCCAGAGTCAAATAGAATTACTGGTAATATTGGAATTGAGTATTTAATATTTAAACATAGGCTAAATATTTATAAAGAGCATTTTCAAAAAATTGAACACAACTTATTAGGACAACCTGATGCTAAATTAAAAGATATAAAAGAAGTATACTCACACGCGCAAGGACTGTCCCAGTGTTCAAAATTTATAAAAGAAAATAATTTAGCAGAACATATTAGAGCAGATACTGCTGGATCTGCTGAAATGATTTCTAAAACAAAAAACGTTAAACAATCAGCTATAGCATCTTCATTAAGTGCTAAAATTTATGGCTTAGAAGTAATTAAAAAAAATATAGAAAATGAAAGTGGAAATTTGACAAGATTTTTGGTTATGGGAAAAAATATTTCTCAACCAGAATTTCAAGATAAAACTTACATAACCTCTTTTTTATTTAAATTAAAAAGTAAGCCAGCTGCTCTTTACCAATCACTAGGAGGTTTTGCTATTAATGGTGTAAATTTAACTAAACTACAAAGTTATCCAGAAAAAAATAGTTTCGACTCCTATTTTTTCTTATGTGATTTGGATGGACACATCGAAGATCCAAAAGTTCAGAAATCTCTTGAAGAGCTAGGTCTACATTGTGAGGATTTTCACGTTCTAGGTGTTTTCGAAGCAGATAACTTGAGACAAAAAAAATAAGAATCTTTTCTTGTAGATTAGAAATTTTAACTGCTATAATGGATTTGGAGGCTAGAGGTGGATGCTGCTTGAACCCGACCAGATCTTAACGGAAGCAGTCGTAGAGACAGTTATTCAGGTTCTAGTCTCCTTATAGATATATGAATAATAACTCAAAAGTATTAGCATTAAAATATAGACCTCAAACTTTTGATGATCTTATTGGTCAAGAGGTTGTTGCAGAAACTATTACTAATTCGATTAAGGCTGAAAAAATACCGAATGCATATTTGTTCACTGGAATAAGGGGAATAGGAAAAACTACTACGGCAAGAATTGTTGCAAAAGCTCTTAATTGTTCAAATGGTATAGATAATTTATGTAAAGAAAACTTTTGTGAAAGCTGTAAATCTATAATTGAGTCTAGTCACATAGATGTGCTTGAAATGGATGCAGCAAGCAAAACAGGTGTAGACGACGTAAGAGATTTAATCGAATTTTCAAGATATGGGCCGACTTCTGCTAAATATAAAATCTTCATTATTGATGAAGTTCATATGTTAAGCAAACAAGCATTTAATGCTTTATTAAAAACTTTAGAGGAACCACCAGAATATCTAAAATTTATTTTTGCAACTACAGAAATTAAAAAAATTCCAATTACAGTAGTATCTAGATGTCAAAGATTTGATCTATCTAGAATTAAATCCTCAGAATTATTGGAGTTTATTAAAAAAATCAAGGACAAGGAAAATGGAAAAATAAGCAACGATGCTTTAAAGCTTATAGTAAAAATTTCTGAGGGTTCTGTTAGAGATTCTTTATCGTTACTCGATAGAGCATTATTAAGTTTGGATGAAGGAAAAGAGTTAGACTTAAATTCAGCTCAGAAAATTTTTGGGTATTTTGATAAATCTCAATTAATTGATTTGTTTGAGTTAATTTTAAAAGGTGAAGAAACAAAAGTAATAAGTATTTATAGAAAAATTTATGATCAAGGTGTTGAACCAAAGGTTTTTATTAATGATTTCTTAGAGTTACTTTACTACTTTAAAAATATTAATTCTTTAACTTTAGCAAGTACAAACTTTTCATTAAATGATGAAGAATTTTCTAAAATTAAAAATTTGTCAAATCAAATAGATTCTGGTGTATTAATATTATTTTGGCAATTTGCCATCTCTTCTCTCGAAGAGATAGACATAGTTTCTAATCAACACCTTTCAATTGAGATGTTCTTAATAAGATTAATGCATTTAAGTTCTACAAAATCTGAAAATAAAATTGGAAATGTTGAGGCTAACTTGAAGAGTGAAAATTTTGTAAAGAATACAGAAACTGAATTAACTTCTAAAACAATAAATCAAATTAAGAATGTTGCACAGGAAGAAAAAACCAAACCAGAAGTTCATACAGAAATTAAAGCAGAACATAAAATTAATATAAATGCATTTGAGGATTTAATTGAAATTTGTTCAAAAAAAAAAGAGATCAAACTCAAATACGAGTTAGAAAAAAACGTTAATCTTGTAAAATTTGAAAAAAATAGAATTGAAATATCTTTTAATGAAAGTTTAGATAAAGATTTTGTAAAAGATTTATCATCAAAGCTTTTTGAATGGACCGGTGAAAGATGGATTATTACGTTTAGTAAATTAAAAGGGCAAATGTCAGTAAAAGATAAAGAAAAAAATGGAAAAAAACAATTAATTGATGAAATGAAAAATTCAGAAATATTTAAAAGTGTGATGGATAAATTTCCTGATGCCGAATTAATAGATGTAAATTTAAACAAAGATGGAGTTGATAGTGACTGATTTTAGTAAAATTTTAGATAAAGCAAAAGAACTTGAGGCAAAAATGAAAGAAAGCCAACAAAAGATTAAGGAAATTAGAGTTGAAGGAGTTTCGGGTTCAAATTCTGTAAAGATAACTTTGGATGGAGAGGGAGAGATGCAAACAATAAAGTTATCTGATGAAATTATGAAAGAGGACAAAACTATAATTGAAGATTTAATTGTTGCAGCACATAATAGTGCTAAATCTCAACTTAAATCAAAAACAACTGAGGAAATTTCAAAAGCAACTGGAGGTTTTGGAATTCCTGGTTTTAAATGGCCTTTATAATAAATGCAAAACATCAGTGAGATAGAAGAATTAATTAAATTAATTTCAAAACTTCCAGGCTTAGGTCCCAAATCAGCAAAAAGAATTGTTTTAAAATTAATAAATAATCGTGACGAACTTGTAAAACCTATGGCAAATACATTGGCACAGGTTTATAAAAATGTAGTTAGATGCAATTCATGTGGTGCCTTAAAGTCAAATTCAAATGGTTGTTTAAATTGTGAGAATACAAAAGAAAAATATAATAAAATTTGTGTAGTAGAGGATATTGCAGACCAATGGTCGATTGAAAATTCAAATATTTTTCAGGGCTATTTTCATATTTTGGGTGGAACAATCTCTTCAGTTGGCCAAAGAAAAGAAGATTTATTAATTAACTCATTAGTAGAAAGAGTTAACAGAGATAAAATTGAAGAGGTAATTCTAGCAACTAGTGCAACTGTGGAAGGTCAAACAACTGCATATTATATTCAAGATAGTCTAAAAAATTTAGATGTTAAAATTACTAAATTAGCACAAGGTTTACCAGTAGGAGGAGAGATTGAAAGTTTAGATGGGTATTAAAGTAGATATAAAAAGACTTAAAAATTATAAAGGTGAAAAAGTTGCCGATATATTGATTAAAAGTCAAAAAAATATTATTCCAATCAAATGTCCTAAAAATTTAAATAGCTATGCAATTGACGAATTTCTTCTTATTTTTTTAGTTGCCGCAAAAGCAAGGGGTGTTTCGCATTTTAAAGATCTTGCTGAATTAAATCAAAAAGAAAGCCCAAGATTAATTTGGGGATCAAGAATACTTAATAAAATGGGAATAAAAACAAGTCTAACCAAAGATAGTATTAAAATTTTTGGAAATCCAAATTTAAAAATAAACAAAGAAATTGTTATAGAGAATTTTTTAAAAGATCATAGAGTATTCATGGCTAGTGTTATAGCTGCTTTGACTTTTGGGGGTAATTGGAAAATACACGACAAGGATTCAATTAATACGTCCTTCCCTTCTTTTTTAAAGATAATAAAAAAATTAGATAAAAGTGTTGGTTAAATTTATAAATTATACAGAAAATTATCCTAAATCATAAATACCGGCGAATATTCAGAATTTCCAAGAAAAATGTCTTATAATTCAAGAAAATTATAGATAAATTTAATTTTTTAAATAAATTTCACTGTTGATTAAAAGGTTAATTTTATCTAAAAGAGCGTGTTTTTTAAAAAAATAAAATTTTATACTATAAATTAAATTATTAATGGAAATATATAAAGATTTATCTAATCCAAAGTCTCAAGAGTTTGAAAAATTACTTAACAGTCAATTATCAAAAATTCAAATAGAAGAAGGTAAAATTATTGAAGGTAAGATAAATAAAGTTACCGAAAAATTTGTTTTTTTATTTGTAGAAGGTTTAAAGAGCGAGCCAGTAATAGACATTAATGAATTAAAAAGCATAGGCCTTGCGGATAAAATAAAAATAGGTGAAAAAATTTCAGTTTTATTAGAAAAAATTGAAGATAAGCACGGTGAAGTGTTAGTTTCTGCTTCCAAAGCACAAAAGATAAAAGGGTGGGATAAACTGGTTGCTGCTTATGAAGCAAATGAGCCTGTCATGGGTAAGATAATTTCAAAATGTAAGGGAGGTGCCATCGTCGAGCACATCGATACAGGCTCACTGATGTTCTTGCCGGGCTCACAAATTTCAGACAAACCACTTAAAGATATTAACCACCTTATGAATGAGCCACAAAAATTTGCACTGATAAAGCTTGACAAAATTCGCGGCAATGCGTGCGTCTCGCGACGCGAAATAATTTCT
This sequence comes from uncultured Pelagibacteraceae bacterium, assembly GCA_902596185.1. Lineage (GTDB taxonomy): Bacteria > Pseudomonadota > Alphaproteobacteria > Pelagibacterales > Pelagibacteraceae > Pelagibacter. The sequence continues at coordinate 25,308 of CACJSX010000011.1, read as the reverse complement.
TCATTTAAAAAAGAAGATAAAGCAAAAGTTATTGAACGGTTTAAAGAAGGCGACTTAATTAAAAATGCTGAGTGTAAAGGATTTTCAAGTTTTGGGGCATTCTTTAATGTGAACGGCGAGCTGGACGTTTTGGTGCACCTTCAGGAATTGAGTTATAGTAGAGTTGATCACCCCGATCAAATACTAGAGATAGGACAGAAATCGGACTTAAAAGTAATTTCAGTTGATAAAGATAAATTGCAAGTTGGTTGTTCAATAAAACAGTTATCTCCTGATCCATTTGAACACATAGACAATTATGAGTTAAATAAAACCTATACTGCTAAAATAATGAAGATTACTGATTTTGGTGCCTTTGCGGAACTTGAACCGGGGCTCACGACGCTCCTACATTCTTCAGAGCTATCATGGACAAAGAAAAATGCATCTGCAAAAAAAATGTTTAAACTTCATCAAGAAATCCCAGTAATGATACAAGAGATAGATAAGGAAAAGAGAAGAATAGCAGTAAGTTACAGGTTAACACAGGAAAATCCCTTTGAAACTTTTTCTACTCGTTTCCCAGTTGGCTCAGAGACAGAAGCTGAAGTTGTAAGTAAAAATGAATATGCATTATTTGTAAAAATTGAAGATCTAGAAATAGAAGCATTCCTTCACTGCAACGATTTAACATTTTTAAATAATGGTGAAGAAGAATTAAATAAATATAAAAAAGGTGATAAAATCAAAATTAAGGTTCTAGAAATCAAACCATCTGAACAAAAAGTCAGGGTTGGCCATCGTCAAACTCAAAAAGATCCTTTTGATTTCTTTAAAGATAAAAAACAAGGCGATACAATCACTGTTAAAGTTATAAATACAGATAACAAAGGTTTAACAGTAAGGCCTCCGAATTGTGAAATGGATTTTCAAATTAAAAAATCAGAAATAGCTATCAATTCAGCTGACGCGCGACCGTCAAGATGGACAGGTAATGAATCGTTAGATGTTGGTATAAAAGAAATTTCTCATGATAAAAGAAAAGTAGTTTTAAGTATTAAATATCTTGAAGAAAGAGATAGAGATATGGCTTTAAAAACTTATGGAAGCGAAGCAAGCGGCAAAAATTTACCGTTCTCATCTCTTTCAGAGGATTTAAAGAAAAAAGATGAAGATAAAGAATAATTAAGGTCAAATTGGCTATTGTAAAATCAAAGCTTCTAAAACAATTAAAAAAATCGTACCCCAATTTTAGCAATAAGGATCTAGACCGACTTGTTTCAATCGTTTTAAACGAGATAAAGAGAGCTTTAAGGCGTGGTGATGGTGTAGAATTAAGAAATTTTGGAACATTCAGAACTAAAACTCAAAAATCTTCTATAAGAAGAAACCCAAGAACTGGCGAGAAAGTAGCAGTTCCTGAAAAAAAAGTAATATCTTGGAAAATGAGTAAAGAAATGTTTAAAAAGATCAACAATGAGGAATAAAAAAAAGAAAATTATATTCGTAGCTTGCGATACCTCAAATTTAAAACAAATAAAAAAGATAATCAATCAAACTAAATCGAGTGAACTAAACATTATTCCAAAATTTGGAATGCAATTTTTTTACTCTAAAGATGGAAGAAAATTTTTAGAAAAATTTAAGAAACCTTTCTTTTTGGACGTTAAAATTGCAGACGTTCCCAACACAGCTTTATCAGCATTGGATAGCTTGAAGGATTTAAAAGGTTTAAGATACATTACAGTTCATGCCAGTGGTGGTCTCGATATGCTTAAAACAGTTGTAAAAAAAGCTAAAAGCATAAATAAAAAAATTATAGTATGTGGAGTGACAATTTTAACAAGTCTAAATAATAAATCAGTTAAAGAAATTGGTTATAATAATAAAATCGATAAATTAGTACTTAAACAAGTATCTTTAATTAAGAAAAGTGGTGCAACTGGATGTATTTGTTCAGCAAACGAAGCCTCAATGATCAGAAAAAAATATAAAAATTTATTCATAGTAACGCCAGGAATAAGATTACCAGGAGATAAAACGAATGATCAAAAAAGAGTTATGACACCAAGAGATGCTTTTAAAAATAAAGCCTCAGCAATAGTTATAGGAAGATCATTAACCTCTTCTAAAATTAAAAATAATTTAAAAAGATTAATTAATCATTTAAATTAATGATCTCTTCTACAAAAATTTGTGGGATATCAGATCCTAAAACTTTAAATTATATTTTAAATCATCCTCACCCACCCTCACTAATAGGTTTTATTTGTAATTATAAAACAAGTCCACGATATGTTGAAATCGATAAATTAAAAGAACTTTTAAAAATGAACAAAAAACAAAGCAAGTATGTTGCCGTTATTGTTAAAAATGACTCGGTAACTCTTGACAATATTAAAGGTTTACCTTTTGATTATTATCAACTGTATGATTGTTCACCAGATGAAACTAAAAAAATTAAAGAAAAATTTAAAAAAAAAATAATCACTGCACTAAAAATTAAAAATAAAGACGATGTAATAAAATATAAAGATTATGAAAACATTTCAGATATAATTTTGTTTGATGGGCCTGGAATGGCAGAGTCTGTTGGCTTTAACCATGATTTACTTAATGTAGTTCCAGAACATATAAACAAAATGATCGCAGGTAATATTAAAATAAAAGATCTATCAAATTTTAAAAATAAGAGCTGGATATTAGACGTGTCAGGCAGTTTGGAAAGTGAAAAAGGCATTAAAGATATAAATAAAATTGATAACTTTTTAAATACAGTCCATAATATAAATTCTTAAAATAGATATGACAAAGAATTCATTAAAAACAGGTCCCGATGAACTAGGTTACTATGGTGAAGGAGATGCTGCTATGGGTGGTATGGCAGTTGGAGAAACCTTAATGCCTGTGCTTCATGAATTAAATCAAGGTTTTGAAGATGCAATTAAAGACCAAAGTTTTTTAGATGAATTTGATTACCATTGTAAACACTATATTGGGCGACCATCGGCACTATACTATGCAGAAAACCTGACTAAAAAATTAGGTGGAGCAAAAATATTATTTAAAAGAGAACATCTTAATCACACTCTTTCACATAAGGTTACAAATTCTTTATTTCAAGTATTGCTTGCTAAAAGAATGAAAAAAAAAGCACTAATATGTGAGTCTGGAGCCGGACAACATTTTTCAGCAACTGCAGCTGTAGCAGCAAAGTTTGGAATGCCTCTGACCGGCGTGATGGGCGATATTGATATAGCAAGAGTAAACCAAAACATAATCAAAGCAAAACACTACGGTGCTAAATTAAAAAGTGTTCCTGGCACTTTGAAGGAAGCAATTACAGAAGCTATCAAAACTTTTTCAAGTAATCCTGACTATGCTTATATATGTGGTAGCGCTGTAAGTAGTGCACCCTACCCCAGAATTGTTCAATTTGCTCAAAGTGTAATTGGAAGAGAAATAAGAGAACAATCAATGGCACAAGAAGGAAGATTACCAAATATGTTAATCGCGTGTTGTGGCGGTGGGAGTAATTTAATTGGAATGATTCATGAATTTTTAGATGAACCAGAAATTATTAAAATTGGAGTTGAAGCCGCAGAAACAGCTGCATTGTCTAATGGTACTCCAGGAATAATGCAAGGTATGAAAACTTATATGCTTCAAACAGAAGATGGTTCTAAATCTCTTGGTGGCGCCTCTCTGGGCGCTGGAATACAATATTTTAGTGTAGGCCCACAGCACTCCTTCCTTAAAGACCAAGGTGCCGTAACTTATACTAGTGCTACAGATAAAGAAATTTTAGAAGCTTATAAACTTATTGCTTCAACAGAGGGTATTTGTAGTGCATTAGAACCTATGGCTGGAGCTGCAGAATTAATTAAACAAGCTAAGAATAAACCTAAAGATTATTTGATATGCTTGAACCTATGTGGAACCGGCGAGAAGGACTTAAATACAATTCAGGAACATATAGGTAAAGACTTTGAGTGATAGATTAAAAAAAATCTTTTCAGAAAAGGAACCTAAAACAAAATTAATCTCATATTTTGTAGGTTGTTATCCAGATTATGATCAAAGTTTAAGCTTAATGAAAGAAGCAATTGATAATGGGGTTTCCATTTTGGAAATTGGGTATGTTACATCTGAGGCCAGCGCTGAAGGTCCCATTATTAAAAAAGCCCACGATCATGTTTTAAGTAATGGTGGTAATCTTGATGATATAATAAATTTAGTTAAAGATTTAAGAAGTTATAGTGACAAAATAGGAATAGTTTTAATGGGTTATATTGCAAATTTATATAAATACCCTATTCCGAAATTTGTTGATGACATCAAAAAAGCAGGCGCTGACGCTGTTTTAGTTGTTGATGCCCCTCATGAGTTAAAAGAAGAAAACCAACTCAGAGAAGCATTAAATAACAATGGTCTATCTTTAATAAAACTAGCAGCTCCAACAACTGATGACAAAAGACTAAAAGATATTGTTAAAATTTCATCAGGATTTATATATAATATTAACGTCTCGGGTGTCACTGGTGTAAAATCAGCCAATGAGGCTGATGTTGCAAATTTTGTGAGTAGAATCAAAAACTTAACAGATATTCCAGTATGTTCAGGCTTTGGAATAAAAAGCCCTGAAGATGCAAAAAAAATGGCTAAGAGTGGATGTAACGGGGTAATAATTGGATCTATTTTTGTTAAATATATACAAGATAATTTAGGCGCTGCAGAGTTAACACAAAGTTTTGGCAAAGAAGTCTTAAGCTTCACTGAGGTATTAAAATAAAATATGAATTGGATAACAAAAATTATTAAAGCAGGTGAAAAAATTAAAACTGCTGTTCGTGAAAGAGTAACAGCAAAAGATTTAGCTGAAAGTCCATGGACTAGTTGTACTTGTATGTCAGGACCAATGCTTAAGAAAGATCTAAAAGCAAACTTATTCGTATGTCCTTCATGTCAAAAACATCATCGGATCTCACCTCAAGATCGGTTTTCGATATTATTTTCAAACAATTATGAAATTATAAAAACTCCTATACCAAAGGACGATATTTTAGGTTTTGTGGATACAAAATCCTATAAAGATAGATTAAAGAGTGCACGAAAAAATACTGGATTAGATTGTAGTATGGTTGTTGCAACAGGTGCACTTAATAAAATTAATATAACAGCAATAGCATCAGAATTTGGTTTCCTTGGCGCATCGGTTGCCAGTGCAGAAGGTGAAGCATTTCTAGCGGCTGCACAACATGCTATAGAAAATAAACATCCATTAGTGGTATTTACGGCGGGTGGAGGAATGCGTATGCAAGAAGGAATGATATCATTAAGTCAAATGCCCCGTACAACGCTCGCAATTAATGAATTAAAGAAAAATAAAATACCATACATAGTAGTATTAACAGATCCCACCGCCGGAGGTATCACTGCATCATATGCAATGTTAGGTGATATACACTTAGCAGAGCCCGGTGCGACGGTGGCATTTGCTGGAAAAAGAGTTATTGAGGGAACCGTCAAGGAGGCCTTACCGATGAACTTCCAGACCTCAGAATATTTGAGAGATAAAGGTCAAGTAGATTTAGTTGTTGAAAGAAAAGATATACCAAAAACATTAGAAACATTATTATCCATATTGTTAAAGAAAAATTCTGATATAAGTTCTGAACAAAATGAAACTACAGAACTTAGTATCGAGACTAGAAAAGAAGCATCATAAAAAACTAGACCTTTCTTTAGAAAGGACATTTAATTTATTAAAAAAATTAGGATCTCCTCAGAATAATTTAGAAAATATTTGCACAGTTGTGGGAACTAATTCTAAGGCTTCGATGGCTTTTTCATTTAAATCTATTTTGAATGAAGCAGGATATAAGTGCAATTTATATTCCTCACCAAGCCTTCAATCTCATACGGAACGTTTCATATTTAATGATTGTGAAATAGATGAGCAAGAATTGATTGAATTATTAATAAGTGTAGAAAAAATTTTAGGTAACGACAATGCAACTTTATTTGAGATTTTTACTTGCGCTTTTATTAAATATGCAGAGAATTTTAAAAAAAATATTAATATAATTGAGGCAGGTCTCTTTCATCAATTTGATAGCACTAATGTGTTTAAAAAAAATACCCTTACATTATTAGGGGTAATCCATAGTGATCACTATTTATGGCTTGAAAATAAAAGTATTGAGGGTGTAATTCACGAAAAAACTACAAAGCTCTTGAACTCTAATATATTCGTGAATAAGCAAGTAGATGAGGAAATAAGAAAAAAAATTGAACACGCTTTAGAAAAAAACAAATCCAATAAATATTATTTTGGTCAAGATTTTAATATTTCAAGATCTGAAAATGGTTTTATACAGTATCAAGATGAATTAGGTGAACTGGTATTGCCTGAACCAAATTTACTTGGAGAACACCAGCTTTATAATATTAGTACCGCTATTAGCGCGTCTAGAAAAATGTTTAATGTTGCAGATGATGCTATTAAGAAAGGAATTCAAAAAATTGATCTTAAGGGTCGGCTACAGGAAATTAAAAAAGGAAAATTAAAAAATATTGCTGGAAATAACAGATTAGTAATTGATGGGGGTCATAATATTTCAGCAGCTTTATCAATTGCGAAATGGATCAAATCTCAGAATGAAGAAGTAAATATAATATGCGGAATGCTTAAAGACAAAGATCATCTTGAATTTATGAAATGTTTTGAGGGGATAATTGGTTCATCTACCTTGATAGATATCCCTAATCAAGAAAATGGAATTAATAAAGAAGAACTTAAAAAAAAATTAAGTAATTTAAATATCAATTTTAAATTGGCAGATAGTATAGAACAAAGTATAAAAGCAAATTCTTCAGATCAAAATAAAACTATTTTAATTGTTGGTAGCCTATACCTAATTGGAGAGATCCTGAACATAAATTAATTTAATAAACTATATAGACTTATCTAAAAATTCACGCACTTTATCTGGTCCTGGAAAACCAACCAATCTATCCACTTCAACACCACGCTTAAATATGATAGTCGAAGGCACACCTCTGATACCCATGGCGCTTCCAGTATTTATACCACCCTCCTCGACGTCTGCATAGTAAAATGTTGCTTTACCCTCATAATTAGAACTAAGTTTTTCTAATACAGGTGTCAACGCCTTGCAGGGCGAGCACCATGACGCGCTGAATTGGATTACAGAGATTTCCTCTTGTTTAATTTTATCTTCAAAATCATTATCATTAAAAGTATTTATCATAACTCTTACATAAGTTTTTTAAAACTAATGTCAATGAGCTAATGTAACAAAATTTAATCTTAATATTATTTATTAAGATATTTTTTTTAATTTATTAAGTTTGGATGATCTTTTTTGGTCTAATACACTTCTAACTAATTTTCTATTACAAGGTGTACCTAATATTTCTGAAACTTTTTCTGCAATAGAAGTTCTACTTTCAGTCTGATCTTCAGCTTTATCAAATACTTCTAATATCTTTTCTTTTTTCTTTTTAACAATTTCTCTCCCTAAAAGACTATTATTGTTGCTCTTTAAATTATCAATAATTTCATTTATTTTGCTTTCACTTGGAATTTTATAACACGTGGGCGTAGACCCTGATGATCCAATTCTTTTTATTTTTATCATTTTAATATCATTATTTTTGCAAAAACGAGGAAGATTATCTTTTCTTTTAATAATAATTTTTTTTCTATTACAAAATGCAATAAACTCATCTGCATCTAAATAACCAGATGGTTTTTCATCAACAGTTTTTAAATTATGAGGGTTTGAGTCCATATTTAATTTATAGCTATTTTCTTTTCAAATTTCATCAATTTTTGAAAGTAATTTAATAATTTAAATTCCTCATAATCTGAAGGGGGTGTTTCTAATAATTTGGGATTCATCAAAATAATTGATGAACATTGTGCTCGTGAAATTGCAACATTAAGTCTATTTCGATTAAAAAAGAATTTTTTATTTCTAGGAAGATCTTCTACACTTGAACTTGTCATGCTGATAATTGTAATGGGCGCTTCCATACCTTGAAATTTATCTATAGTTCCAATTTTAGTATCTTTGTGAAGTCTTGATTTCAAGAAATTTACTTGAGCATTAAAAGGACTTACAATTAAAATATCATTGACTGATATTTTTCTCTCAGAGTTATCAAAATCTCTAAATTTGCTCCCAATTAATTGATCCATTAATTTTTTAACTGTTTCAAATTCCTCTAAAGAAGTTTGTGATCTATCTTCATGTTTCATTAATATTGTGTGAATACCCTCTGATTGAATAATGCTACTTTTTTTATAATCAATTTTTCGATTAATATTTTTTTCATTTATTAAAAGTCTATTTTCATAAAAATTTTCAGAAATAAAATCATTTAAATTAGGGTGTAATCGATATGTCTTCTTTAAAAATACACCGTGTGAATCTAATATAGTATCTTTTCCTTGGAGCAAATAATCTAAAACAGATTTACCAGATTCCCCCGGATGATTTCCCTTTACAGGTTGACTTAATTGAGCATTATCTCCAACTAATATAATATTTTTTGCAATACCACCAAGAGCAACTAAATCAGCTACAGAAATTTGAGATGCTTCATCTACAAATAAATAATCTAATTTATTCTGATAATATTTTTGCGATAGATGGTATTTTGTACCAGCGTAAAGTAAAGTTTTGTCATCTTTTAGTTGATTAATAAAATGTTTTTCATTTTTTTCTGTTTTAACAAATTTTCCATCAAAAAAAGTATCGTCATTTTCTACATTCCCCATTTTTAAACCTTTGAAAGTATATTTTTTGTTTTTAGCCAAGCCTTCTATTCTTTCTAATAAATTATGAATAACTTTATGTGAATTTGCAGTTATAGCTATCTTCTTATTTCTTTTAATTAATTCTAATATTGCATTCGCTGCTTGATATGTCTTTCCAGAGCCAGGAGGGCCTTGCAAATATAAATATGAATTATTTAAGTTATTAATAACTTTGGGTATTTCATCAGTGAAATTTTCAGTTTCAATAATCTTTTCACCTGCTTTCTTTCCTTTAATACTTGGTATATCTCTGTTTAAAAAACTTTTAATGGCCTCAAAACCATCCTTTTTATTTAAAACATTTTCACAAAATAAATAAATATTTCTATTTAAATTCTCAAATCTTGCATGCTCCATTACCTTTTCACTTATTGATAAAATTCTTGGTAATTTGTTTTGATCTTTTGATATCCCTTTTCTTAATAATAAAGATTTATTTATGTGATCAAGTTCTTGAATTTTTCCAGCATAATCTGCTCTATTAGGATCAGTATTATTTGCAATGATAACTGATCTACCTTTTTTTAACTTAAATTCTTGTTCTGGAAATATATATTTGTAAACGAGAGATTTTTTATCTTGGGAATATGAGACTTGCTTCATATTTGCAATGCATTCAGTATCCTCAAGTAGTTCACTGTCTGACAAATCTTTACGATCAAAATGTAACCTCCATTGAGGCTTCTGTTCTCTATTCCAGAACCCTATTATATCAAATAATAATTTGCCTATTTTAGTATTAATGATTTTAGAATTTTTGATTTTACCTTGATATTCTAACAAAGTTTCTTCAAATGGTCTTAGCTCCATTTCCTCTCTTTCAGGAACAAACCACTTTGTTTCTTCAGGTTTAATTCTAAGTAACCATTTCCTTAGTTTATACGTAGACTCGCAATCTTGCTTATTATATTCCTCAATTTTATCTAATAATTTTTGGTCTTTATTTTGAGTCCATCGTATATAAAATTCTTCAGATATATCGCCCTTTAAAATTTCACCTTCTCTTTTAAAATCATAGTACTTTTCAATATCTTTTATTGAGTAACTTTTTTGTGAAACATAAATTGCTTGTTTAACTATTTTGAATAAATCTACAAATTTACCTAAATTTAAATAATGATCATAATCAACACTATTAACTTTATGAAGAGAAGTTAATCTCTCTAATGCAACTATTTCATAGGGGGCATAATGATAAATTTTTGCTTTTGGATATTTTTTAAAATGCGCGTTTGTAAATTTGAAAAATTCAATAACACTCTTTTTTTCATCTTCTTTATTATGAGCCCAAAATGGCTTAAAAATTTTCTCCCCTTTTTCCTCATAATAAATTCCAAGAAGATACTCTAATTTACCTGGATAAACATAATCTTGGACACCCTCAATATCAAAAAAAAGATCATTAGGAGTTGGTTCTGGAAGAAGATTAAAACCTTTATTTAATAAAAAGTTTTCTTTATTAAATTTAAAAATCGGTACACCAGTTTTTTCTGCTTCTAATTGTAGTTTTGCTTGCTCTATTCTTTTAAGTTTTATTTCTTCTCTTAAGCCTTCAATATTTTTCTTTATGTCTAATTTTGCTATCTGATCAATTGTTTTAATTCCATTTTTTTTAAATGTTTGACAATTTTTTCTTGTATTACCTAAGACTAAATTGACATCTCGTTTATCTTCCCATTCTTTTGAACAATGTAGAGAAAAATCACAAAAGTTACAAAAGGAGCACTTCTCTGGGGATGTTTTTATTTCTTTAGATAAAAAATTTTCGTATGATTTTTTATGAACCATAAAAGTATCATAGACCTCATTAACTTTTACAGTTTTTTTAACTTTATCTTTTAAAAGAATATAAAACTTAATAGGAAGAGTTCCTTGAGCATCTTTTAATAAATCTAAGTAAATTCCTAATTGATAAATATGATCACCTTTAATTTTTGAAGAATTTTTTGTATCTGTAATTTCATAACTATAATTACCAAGTTTTGATTTATGCTCCTTATTAATTTCTAAAAAATCAAACTCCCCACTCCAATTTCCCGACTCTAACCAACCACCATATATAAGTTCATAACCTTCCTTTAAAGATTTGATCGTCTCTTTAATTTTTTCTTTTTTTGATAAACTTTTTAATGATTTAATATTTTTAATCTTAGAATACTTTTTCTTTAATTCTTCAAAATATGATACTTCATGATCAAGACCTTTTTCTATTCTTAGTTCATCAGTAATAGTTCTTTTTTTTCTTTGGAGTTTCAGAGATTCTTCATGATACTCATTTGAAATTATGTGCTTACAATTAATATATTTTGTAAGCATTGTTGGAGAATAAAAATTTTTATTCATTTTTATGATAAAAAATAATTTATCAGCTATATATTTTTTTAACTGACTCTTTATTTTTGTTTTCAATTGTATCTAATTGAATAATTTCATCCTCAACAACAGAAGTTTTAGCTATAGGTCTTGTAGAATTAACTCCTAGATCTTTAAGTTTTTCAATACGTTGCTCTAAACCATTTCTGCCATAAGCTCCTTGAATAACCTTCTTTAAATTATCACCATGCGCATTAAAACTGCTCATCGTTTTAATTAGATAACCTTTTAATACCGCATATTTTTCCATAAGATTATTGGCTGTATTTGTGATTTCTTTAACACTATTTATCTGTTTTTCTTTATCTCTAATTGTTTGTGCAATCGAAATAACAGCAAACAAATTTTTTGGTCCACATAAGATTACGTTCTTTTTAAACGCATACTCATATAATTCTGGATCATGCTCTAATGCTGCTAAATAAGCTGCTTCATGACACATATACATTATTACTTTTTGAAATACTTGTTTCTTCAAGTTTTTTACATAATCTTTTTTAGCAAGATCATCTATATGTTTTTTAACTGCAAAGTAATGTTTTTTAAACTGATCATTTTTTTCTTGATCATCTTTTGAGTTAACAAATTTTTTCCAATTATCTAATGAAACTTTTGAATCACAAATAATATGTGTGGAATTTCCAATATTTAAAACAATATCAGGTTTAGTTATTTCAGATTTATCATCTTCTAAGTTATAGACATCTTCATGTTTTTGTTTTGTGTAATCAACATTTAGTTTAAAGCCATGAAATTGTAATGATTGTTCTAAAAACTTCTCACCAAAATTTCCTTGATATTTTGCATTACCAGTCAACTTATCTATAAATTTTTGCTGTTTTTCTATCATTTCTGAATATCGACCCATATTTCCTGTAACTGAAGTTTTAAAAGCATCTACTTTACCTAAAGTTTCTAGTTGATTTTTAGTTGTTTCTCTTTCTTTAGTTAATGTTTCTTCAAGATGATTTTTTTCTATTTCAATGCTGTTTAACTTTTCTTTTAAGACGCTTAATTCTTTTTCATGTCCAAGTTTGATCAGCTCAATTTCATGTTCTTTATCTTTTAATTCAGATTGATTTTGAGAGGATCCGTCGTTTTTAAAAAATTTAAGATAGCCTAACCACAAAATTGAAACAGAAATTGCAGTTATTACGATAGGTAAAATATCCATTAAATGATTCTCCTATTGTATTGTATTATTTGATGCATCTAATTTCAACTCAGGTGCGTTTTCATTTAAGTACTCTGACATATTCCCAACAACCTCATCAGTTGAGGCATTATTAACATGTTTAAATAGAGCGTATGAAACATTCATTATTGCTCTTTGTTTAACATGATAAAGAAAGTGATAATAAGTATAATCTGAATTCATTTGACATTCTTTAACAAATTCATCTATTTCATCGCACAATTTTCTTGCAAACTTATTTGTTCTTTCACGTTCTTTTTCCTCTATTGACAATAAAGGATCTTCATTTTCAATAGCATCTTGTTTTATTGGAATTACATTAGATGCTTTTTTCTTATTTATTTTTTTAGTCTTTGGCATTGTTTCTCCATTGTTGGTTGATTTTAGGGTTTTCTTCATATTTATTGATTTCTTCCTGCATTACCTCTATTTCACTTAAAACTTTATGATATTGAGAGTATCGATTAACTTTTATTAGGAAGTTTGTAATTATAAGAGGAAGATTAATAAGCTGATAAATAACTGAAATCAGTCTATTTCCAGTAAATCTTCTTTTATTTGCCTTCTCTTTTAGTGATTGAAATCTTAGATAGTCTTTTTGATATTTTGCCCAATCTTGTCTGCTATCTAAACATTGTTTTAGTATGTAATAAAATTGATCTTTCATATAAATTTTCGAAATACAGAAACCCAGGTACCAAGCTCTGGATAGAAAGGAGAAAGAAAGAAAGGATAAGAGCAAGTAGCACCTGGGTTTCTAATAAACGTTAACATTAAACCCTTAATATCATGTATTACTGTAAGATCAAGTAAAAAAATAACTTTTTTTTATTTAAATAATGGAGTATACATTAATATATGATTCATAATGAAATATTAATAAATATGCTAAAATCAGCCAATTTAACCAAATCTGGCTGTAGCAAGCTATTAAATACACACAAAAACTCTCTAGATAGCTATATTTATAAATTTAATCCATCAGGAGATTTTCCACCTAGCTTCGCATATTTTTTTTTGAACGCTATTTCCACCTCTTTGCTACCTTTGTACAAAAATAGTAAGAAAAAAGGAAAAAAAGGAAAGTTTGAGTATTTTAAGGAAATTGATCATTCTCATAAAAAGAATTTCTTTAAAATAATAACTGAAAATAAAAATCTTTCTGTAGAAGGAAGACTAATATTACCGTGTCTACAACATCATATTTTAGCATTAGTAAAAATATCTAACTTTGAGAGTATTCATGACCAAGATCTTTTATTGAATGAATATATTGAAGCTATCCTTCCAGACTATTTGAGTGAGATAGAAATGCTAGAAGAGTATCAATATACAGATGGCCAAGATGAAACCTTTTCAAGTTTTCATATAAATAGAATAAATGGTTACATAAAAGAAGTTGAAGCAATCAAAAATTTCTTTCCAATATTAGAAATATTAAGAAAACATTACATGAAAAATTTTGTAGCTCCTCACGAGACATTTAGCCTGCCAGTACTAAACTCAAATAAAAAAATATTATTTTCAAAAGATTTCTTAAATAGAAATTTAAACTTAAATAAATATCAAGATTTAGTTTTGATGAATGTTGAAGATGATAATATGAGAGGGACGTTTAATCAAAATGATATTGCATTAATTATCAAATTTCACAATAAAGTTTTACCGAAAACTTTCAAAGATGGAATATATGCCTTAAGTATGAATAATGAAGTAATTATAAGAAGATTACAGTTTTTAGAATTCAAAATACACAATCGGGTTTTAGTTAATATTATCTCAGATAATAAAAAATATAGTGATCAAAAAATTCCACTTGAGGAACTAAATTTATTTGGTGAAGTAGTTTGGAGATGTAATAATTTTAAAGATATAGATTTTACTAAATATGAACTTTCTGAGCCAAATCTATTTCAAAAAGAAGAAGAGGATTATGAAATCCCATTATTTTTAAATCAAAACGAAAAGGAAACTGCTTAAATGACAAAACCTAATTTTATACTGTTCGACACTGAGACCTCAGGCGGTCGGGGCTTAGCTGATATACTTACCATTGATGCGTTATTTTGTGACCACAACTTTAATCAACTCTCTTCTTTTAGTTCAAAAGCCCGTTTAAGAAAATCAAGAGTTTATGAAGTAGATAGTTTTTTAGTCAATGGATTAGATCCATTTGAAATGGATAAGTCTAAGAATTCAAATTTTGATTTAACAAAAGAAGCTAATGATAAATTTTTATCATGGGCAAATAAAGGACCTGTTTTCTTCGTAGCCCATAATGGCTATGGTTTTGACTATATGCTAACGTCTCAACATTTATTTTCAAATCTTTTTACATGGCCATGGATATTTTCTACGGGGAATGCAAGACAATTAGATTCGCTACCAATAGTACAAAATTTTGATTTCTACGCTCCAAATAAAATTGCTACTGAATTAAATGAGAAAAATAACAAAGTTTTTAAACTTGGATCCCTTTGTAAGGCAAATGGATTTGAGATTAAGGAATTGCATAGCTCTCGCGGTGATACAGAAGGTATGATGAAATTAATGGCTTTTTTAAAAGAAAAAGATCCTGCACTATTTAGACAATCATTAAGTTTTACAAACAAAAATGATGTTTTAAATAAAATTAAAGAAACAGATTATTTTTGTCACCCTGAGACTTTTTATGGAAGGACAAGGCAATTTACCTCTAGCTATCTCTGCGAGCATCCTGTTTATAAAGGGTACCATTTAGTTTTTGATCTAAAGCATGATCCGGAAGCAATGTTTGGCGAAAAATCAAATGAGGTATTAAAGAAATTATTAAACGGGGCACCTAAGAAGTATCGAACTTTAAAGATTGGTAAAAATCCATTCATTCAAGATAAGTCTTTTGCAACTAATTTTAATGATGAATATAAAACTTTGGGACACGAAATTCTTAAAGCTAGAGCAGATTTTATTTTTAAAAATAGAGATGAGTTAGCAAATAGAGTTTGTTTAATTATTAATGATCAATTTCAAGATCAAGATATGGATCAAACAGAATTAATACCTGAACAAATGATTTTTTCATTAAATCCCTCACAAAACGAAAAAACTTTGATGAATAATTATGTATTAGCAAAAACGTGTGAGGAGCAAAGAAAAATTCATGATGAATTTAAAAATAAAGATCTGAAACATTTATCTGAAATGATTTTACTAGATAGATTTGGCAAAGAAGCTTTTTCTGATGCTGAACATAAAAGAATTAGAAAAGGAATTAGTCGAAGATTACTTTCTACTAACAAAGAAGTTTTTCCAACTATACCAGAAGGTATGGCTAGGATTGATCAACTTAGAGAAGATAAAAAAGATGATAATCAATCCCTAGAAAAAATTGAGATAATCAATAAGCACCTAGAAGGATTAGCTGAAGACCATGCAAAATTTTTATAAAGAAGAACTAAGATTTTTTTGATTATAATATTGTTCTACCCTATTCATTGCTTCCTTCTTTAAATTTTCAAATTCTTCTCCTTTAAACTCAAAATTTTGAAATATTAAATTTGGTGTACACATCAATATTTCTGTAGAAGATATTTTGGTACCAAACATACTATCGTGCGCAATCGAATATAGAGCGAGTTGGAGGCCATATTCGTTTATTACAGAATATTCTCTTCGCTTTGGTTTGTTTGATTGCTTGAAATCTAAAATTTTTAATTTATTTTCATTTGAATTTATTATTGCATCTGCAGTACCAGCAAATTTATATTTTCCATCATAATATAAAACTGCTTCACATCCATATACTTCACTTACTTTATTCTTAATCCCATTTTCAATTATAGTTTCAGCCATTTTTTTTGGGAGATTTACCTCATCAAGTAATTCTCCATTAGCTCTCAAAAGTAATATAGACTCAATCCAACTATGCATTTCGGTACCTCTATCAGAACTTTCTTTGCTAACCTTTGCTGCAACATCAAAACCAACATCCTTTTTCCAGTTATTTAAGGCCTCTATATCTTTTTGACTCTTTGTCAGTGAAATGATTGTAGTAACACTTGGATATTTGGCACCTCCTACATCATAATGCCTTGATCCATTGTAAATGGATCTCATAGATTTTGGATAAACAAACTGATTAGAAATTTTCCAAGTCATCTTAATTTAATCTTTCTTTTCTTTTAGCTTGATATTCTCTATCTCTTTGTTTTTTTAATTCCCAATCTTTTTCAGATAAGTTTTGCCATCTATTTATAGCTGATTTTTGGTCTCTTTGTTGTTTCTTTTCAAATCTTTTTTTATCCTTTTTTAACTGCTGGTAGTATTTTTTATCTCTCTCTCTTTTATCTAAAATGTCATCCTCTGTCTCATTAGACTTTCTTTTTTGATACATTTCGGATTTTTCCTTAGCTGTATATCTTTCTGCATAAGGAATAGATTTTTTAGGGGTAACTCCAAATGGCAGGTATGTTGTTCTAAAATTTATATTCTCTGCATCTTTTATTTTTTTTAAAGTTTTTTTATTTATTTTGAGTTTTTCTTGAACTTCTTTTTGTGACATTGTTTTTGAAAGTTCTTTGATTTTAGGAATTAATTCGTAAGTTGATTGGTTTATATTTAAAGGATTCTCACTTTTAGAGTTATTTTTCTTCATTTAATTTAGAATTTAACATATTAACGCCATCTTTTTTAAATAGTTTATTAATTGTTAAAGTTATTTAACAATTCCCAAAATATGCAACAATTAGACCTGTTTGATTACAGAAAAGATTATCTTTTTGATAAGAAAAACCAAATAGCTCATTTCTACGACATTCTAAAAGAAACTGAGGATACTATTTCATATGCAGAGCACATAGATCCAAATAAAGGCTTTGCCATAGCTCAAATGGAGTATGAGGAGTATATTGATGTAAAAAAAGACAAATTAAGAGATTTGACATATGATCAAATACTTATTTATCTAAAATCCACAAAAAAAGAAAATAGGCTAGAAAAACTTAAAGCTCTTTTCAGATTTAGAAATATTCCTTTTGAAGCTGATTTGTTTACCTGGCATAATGAAGATATTTAAAAAATATTTTTTATTTTAATGATCAAATTGTAAGCTTATATGGAACATAAGGAAATAAATATAACTGATAAATTTAAAATATTGGGAGCAAAATATGATGATAGTGACATTCCAAATTTTTTATCAACCTTAAATACATGGGTTAAATACAAGAATGCTTTAAAAAAAATAGACGGAAGAAACCCAAATATACCAGAGGCTTTAACAGAAGGAATAATAACTAAACATTTCGAAAATACTTACAGGAAAATTCAGGTTATAAAAAATGGTGACAAATCATTGACTAAATTTGATTGTTATAAAGAGGATACTAAAGAAATTATTGAAGTAAAGGGATGCTCAGTTACTCCTGATTTAACATCTTGGAGTCCAAAGCCTTTTTTTGATTTTTTTTGCTTCGTAGATTTTTCTACATTAGATGGAAAATATAAAATTTATAAAATTAATATAACAAGCGAAGAGTTAAAAAATCTAAAAGTAAATAAAAATGGTGAGACATTTCAAGATCAGATTAACTCTAAAAGACGTCCTAGATTTAGTGTTTATGAAAATTTTATCGACTGTAAAAAACATTGTGATGGAAATCCATTATATACTGGTGATCTTAATCAAGAGATTTAAAAATAATTTTTGCAATTTTTGCAATTAAAGAGACTGTTACAGCATTACCTGCCTGCTTGTATCTTTGAGAAACTGGCATATCATCTGGAAACTTAAAACTCTTAGGAAATCCTTGGAAGTTTAAACATTCTCTTGGTGTAAGCTTTCTAATCCCTAAACCATCTTTAATTAATGGAACGTTGTGCCCTCCTGTACCCATATTGGCAGTTAGTGTTGGACATTCATTACTTTTGTTTTCTCTTACATAAACTCTTCGCCATTGATAGGCAGTGTCAGAAGAAGTGATGGCTTTTTTTAGATCTTTGTGCATATAAGAATTTTGTTTGTAATAATATCTCTCTTCAATTTCTCCAGTCTCTAACATATCTCTAAATTTTTTTTTATTTTTACTTTTTGTAAGTGGTAGATATGAATTAAATATTGAGCTTGAAGATTTTTTACCTGGATTAAAATCCCAATCAACTTCATCCTTAAATCCTATAATAAATGTTCTTTCTCTATTCTGTGGAATGTCTGTGTGAACTGAAGTATTAAAAATATTCCAAAAAACTGAATAACCAAGTTCTCTTAATGAATTAGTTATAACTCTTGCAGTTTTTCCTCCATCATGACCCTTGATATTCTTTACATTCTCTAACATAAATGCTTTAGGCATTTTTGGTAATTCTGTAATAGCTCTACATATTTCAAAAAACAGATTTCCTCTTGGGTCTCTAAAACCTTTTTGATATCCAGCTACAGAAAATGCTTGGCAAGGAAAGCCTCCTACCAAAACATCAACAGATCTAAGTTTTTTAAAATCAAGTTTTCTGATGTCATCGGGATATAATTTATGTTTATAATTATGCTGAAAGCTTCTTATGCTATATGGATCGTTTTCATTAGACCAAAGCGTTTTGAAACCAGCTTTTTCAAAGCCACTTTCTATACCACCAATACCTGAGAATAAACCGCCTACTGTATACATTAAAACTTTCTAATTGATCTATTTAACTTATATATTATAGCTTTTTAAAACTTACTATGAATTATTTTGACAAAACTTATCTATGTTTCATTACCTCAGATGGTGATAGAGAAGCCAAAGATATTTTTGATGAAAGAATCAAAAAAAATCTTTGGCCAATTTACCATAGAACTATGCAATTTAGAAAAGTGAAAGAAAACACTGAGGTAATTTTCTATCTTGCTGGAACCGGTAATTCCTCACAAAATTTCATAGCTAAAGCAACTGTTGATAAAATTATTGATCCCAAAGAAAGGAAGAATAGTTCATCAGGAAAAGTAAAATTTTTTGCAACCTTTAAGAATTATAAAAAATTTAAATCACAAATAAATGTAAGAGAAAATTTAGATGACTTAACATTTATAATTAACAAAGATAAATACGGATTGAGTTTTCAAGGCGGTGTTACTGAAATGGATGAAACTTCATATAATTACTTAATAAATAAAAGTAAATAAAATACATGGAAATTTATTTCATATTCAAACTTTTGTTTATAATTTGTGTTGTAATTGCCTTATATGCGGTGCTAAGAAATTTAGATATTATTAAAATTATTTTAAAGTATTGGCTGGATTTAATCCTTAGAAAGTAACTTAATAATTTTTTTTACACCTTTTTTTTTAATAGATTTTTTAGAATAAAATAAACATGCTGAAGATTTAAGTATTGTATCGATTATTTTAAGGTTGTTTTGTCTAAGCGTTTCGCCGGTCGATGTTAAATCAATACATAAATCGCTAATTCCAAGTTGATTGGCACCCTCAGTAGCGCCTGCAGATGTGATAAGTTCATATTGAGTAATTCCTTTTGAACTAAACCACTGATGGCTAAGATTTATAAATTTTGTTGCAACCCGCATTAATCTCTTTTTTTTATTATAAAATTCATAAGAAATATCTTCTAAGTCCAAAGTATTAACACAGTCTAGCCAGGAATTATCAACTGCGCACACTAAATCACTTTTTCCCCAGCTATATTCTTTTGCGATTGATATTTTTGTTTGTATGCTTGGATCACTTTCTTTCCATAAATCTTTACCACTAATACCAATATCTCCAATCCCTTTTCCTAAAGCTTCGATTATTTCTTTAGAATTCATATATAGCACACGTACGTTTGGATAACCTTTTATAGATCCAACAAGAGATCTTTCACTTTTTTGTATAATTTTAAGTTTATTTTTTTTAAAAACTCTTTCTGCTTCAGATTTCATTCTTCCTTTGGAAAGTGTTAAAATATTTATTACTTCCTGTTTCATATAATATTTCTATTAATTGCTGCGCCCACTGCATTCAAATTTTTTTTATTTCCAAGATCTTTGATTAAATTATCAAAACGACCACCACTTAAAAAAACCTCTTTTTTATTTTTAAAATTAACTTTGATATTAAAAGTCATACCAGTGTAGTAACTTAATTCACGATTGATATTGGGGTTAAAAACAACTTTAGTATTTTTAATGTTATTTTTTTTTATTGGAAAATAATCATCACTTATAAAAATATTCAGATTATTTTTTTTGAAAAAGATGTTTAAAATTTTAGGAGCTTTTTCAATTGGACAAGAGATTTTTAAATAATCTCTTATAATTTTGACACTTTTTTTATTTGAAACATTTCTAGGGTCTTGATAATTTTTTAAATCAAATCTTTCCAAGATCTCTCTCAACGATCTTCCTGAATAATTTTTTGTTAAATCTTTTTTTCTAAGTTTTTCTGCTAAAGCTTTATCCTGCTCAACCACTTTTGGATTGATATCCTTGTTATCAGAAAGTTTTCTTAATAATTGCTCAAAATAAACCTCTCTTGAAAAGTGACGTTGAATTTTTTCTCTCCACCTTAAAGGGAGGGATGTAAGTTTGCTTACTAATAAATTAAAAATTTCAATATTACTTAAACTCAATTCACATCTCTTAAACTTTGATTTTTTAAATATTTCCAAAGATGTTTTGATAATTTCATAATCATCTTTTTCTATATTTGAACTACCAAATATCTCAAAACCAGTTTGTTTAATGATAGGAGATTTATTATTTTTATTTTGTTTACGGTAAGCCTCACCACTATAAGACCATTTAGTTTTCTTCTGATTTTTATCATTTATAAATTTCAAAACACTTGCTATGGATAAATCACTACGTAAGGCAAACTCAGTGAAATTTTGGTCATAGAAAGAGAAAAGGTATTGTCTGAAATTACCACCTGACCTTTTAAGAATGTGCTTCGTTTCTATAATACTATCCAGCTCAATATTCTTAAAACCTCTTGATTTAAGAATATTAGATAAATTTTCTGATTTCATCGATTAATTTTTCTTTTGTAACAGTTGTTTGATTATTTCCCTTGGATCCAAGAAGATTTTTTAATGTAAACGTGTTGTCTTTAAATTCATTTTCTCCACAAATAATTGCAACTGGAAGCTTTCTTCGGTTAGCATAATCTAATTGTTTTGATAGTTTCTTTTTACTTTCTAAAAAAATTTCAGAGTTAATATTATTTTGTCTCAAATAGTTTAATATCTCATAATATTTTTCTAAATAAGACTCTTCCATTACACATATCAAAACCGGTTTTGACTCTTTAGCTTCTATTTCTTTTTTTTGTAATAAACAGAATACTAATCTATCAATACCTATCGAGACACCACTTCCAAGAAAAGGATCCCCTTTAAATTTTGTGACTAGGTACTCACCGCCGCTACAACAAGAC
The DNA here is from genome assembly GCA_902596185.1 of uncultured Pelagibacteraceae bacterium. Taxonomy (GTDB): domain Bacteria; phylum Pseudomonadota; class Alphaproteobacteria; order Pelagibacterales; family Pelagibacteraceae; genus Pelagibacter. The sequence continues at coordinate 3,522 of CACJSX010000011.1, read as the reverse complement.
CCGGGGTCGATAATTTTGCCCTTAGGATTTGTTACATCAAATTTTAAGTTTGTTTCTACAATCCAGCCTGTATATATATCTAAACCGCGTATTTTGGCGCTGTCAAACTTAACTTGATCTGCATATTCACCATATTTTAAAACCTCAAATAATTCTTCTAATTCTTTTATCCCTTCTTGGGTAGTTTCGTTATCTATTTGTTTTTTTAGTTGATTTAAGTCTTTTACTTTTAAAAATTCTATAATTTTTGACGCTTGCTCATCTGACAAATTAGCACCGAGTGTCACTGCTCCACTAGCATCAGTTCTTTCTTTTTTTAATAATTCTTCAACTCCTTTTATTCCAAAACCTGGCTTATCAAGTTTATCAATGGCTCGTAAAACCTTTTGTCTTTGTTTGTCATCAACAATTTTAAGATCTTGCATTAAACCTTGAACTATTTTTCTATTACTTACATTGATAACAAAATCAGATTTTTTTAATCCCATTTCTAAAAAGGTTGAGCTAATAATATTGCATAATTCTGCGTTAGCTTGTTTTTTGTCAAATTTACCAATTATGTCGACGTCACACTGGCCGAAAGATTTATATCTCCCATTTCCTGGCTTCTCTCGTCTAAATACAGTTCCTATTTGATATCTCTTATATGGATTTGGTAAGTCCAAATAATTCTGACTATAAAAACGAATAAAACCCTGTGATAGATCATATCTTAAAGATACATCGGTACCATTTTCATCATAGGTAAAAATGCCTGCCATTGGATTTTCTGCATCTTCCGCTAATGAGTTTCCAATAATAGAACTCAATTCCATTGGACTTGTCTCTAAAGGACTAAATCCAAATTTAATGAAATTCCTTTCAATAATACCTAATAACTTCTTTTTGAGCAATAATGCATCACCCCATGTGTCTTGAAAACCACTTGGAAGTATTGCTTTTAATTGTTTATCTTTATTCATTTTTATAAGGCATCTCCAAACGCCTTGTGGTACGGTAGGGTGGGTTCGAACCACCGACCCCTAGTTCCACAAACTAGTGCTCTAACCAGCTGAGCTACTACCGCATGATTAATGTTTATATTCTTTTTTTTGTGGATTTTAAATAATTATAAATAATAGCCCTTAATGGCTATGAAAACATAGTCTATGAATGCTTCTTAAAGTCTTTTTATATGTAATATTTATAATCATAAGGGTCTTTTAGTTAAAAATAAAAATAGTGCAACCTTAAATACACAAAAGGCGCTAATTAAATTTAATTAACGCCTCGATACTTAAATTCTGTGTGAGTTATTATTCAACAATTTTTAAGTTAATTGCATTAGGACCTTTTGGAGAATCTTCTAAATCAAAAGTCACTTTTTGATTTTCGTTAAGATAACGAATTCCTGCCGACTTAACGGCCGATGCATGTACAAAAACATCCTTTTCTTTGTCTTCTCTTTCTATGAATCCGAATCCCTTCTTTCCATTGTACCACTTGACGGTCCCATTTAATGTTGTCATTTTTCTTATCCTCTTATTATTATTAGTGTTTAAAGTTAATTATTTTTAAAATCATTTTCAAGATCTATTTTATCTCAGATATTTTTTTAAGTTATATTACATTTAAATCACCAAGAATGGTGGCTGAGGAAGGATTCGCACCTCCGACACAAGCCTTTTCAGGGCTCTGCTCTACTCCTGAGCTACTCAGCCAAATTAACCTCTAAAGATAATTCTACCTTTAGTTAAATCGTAACCCGAGACGGCGACAGTAACTGTGTCACCTTGTAGGACTCTTATTCTATTTTTTCTAAGTTTGCCCGCGGTGTGTGCTGTTACCATATGTCCATTCTCAAGCTTAACGCGAAACATGGCGTTGGGAAGAAGATCCGAGACTACTCCCTTAAATTCTAAAATATTTTCTTCTTTTGCCAAATTTACTTTCTCCTAATTCTTTTTATGATTGATTGTGCATGCGCGTGCAAACCCTCATAATTAGCCAACGTTATAGCAGCTGGTCCAAGACTTGCAATACCCTTTTTTGAAAGGTTTATATATGAAATTCTTTTATAAAATTCATTTACACTTATGCCACTTGAATATTTTGAAGATCCATTAGTAGGCAAAACATGATTTGAACCTACATTGTAATCCGTAAGGGCCATAGCTGCATATTTTCCTAAACATATAGAACCCGAATTTTTTATACTTTTAACTATTGATTTATAATTTTTAACATTCAGCTCAAGATGTTCTGGAGCAATTTTGTTAGTCGTACTAATTATTTTACTGTCAGATCCTATATAAATTAATATTCCATTATTAATTAAGCTTTTTCTTGCCACTGATGCTCTTGGAATTGTTTTTAATTGTTTTTGTATCTCAATTTTAACTTTATCTAATAAACTTTTATCTTTTGAAATAAGGATACATTGTGCAAGATTATCATGCTCTGCTTGACCGATTAAATCACTTGCTACCCATTCAGGGTTTGAATTTTTATCCGCTACGATTAAAACCTCCGAGGGTCCTGCGGTAAGTGAGGGAATCCCAATGTCTCCCGAAACATATCTTTGTGCTGCTGATACGTAAGCGTTACCTGGTCCTACTATTTTATCAACTGGTTTTATTTTTTTTGTTCCATACGTTACTGCTGAAATAGCTGATGGTCCTCCTATTGAATAAATTTCTGAGATTCCACATTTTTTAGCTGCGTATAATACTGCTGGATTTTGATTTCCTTTATAACCTGGATTGATCATTATTATTCTTTTAACTCCAGCTACAATAGCAGGAATAGCGTTATGTAATACGCTTGATGGATAAGATGCTGTTGACCCTGGCACATATAAGGCAACAGATGCTAAGGGGATATATTTATACTCTAGTTTATTTTTATATTTATCGGTGTAAGAAATGTTTTTAAATTTTTGTAAAGAATGAAATTTATAAATTCTGTCATAGGCTTGATCAATTGCCCTTTTAACTTTCTTATCTAAAGATTTAATTTTTTGATTTATTTTTTTTGAAGTTGGTACAATTATATTATTTTTATTAAATCTTCTCTCATATTTCAAAAGTGCCTTGTCGCCATTTTTTTTTACATCTTGAATAATTTTTATTACTGATACAGAATTTGACTGAAGCTTTTTTTTTCTTTTTAAAAGCAAGTTATCTAATAATTTGTCAAAGTTTTTACTTTTATAGTTTAATATTTTCATAAATTTAAATATTTTCCTGATCTTCCAGTCGTGCTTCTATTACATCTGCATTCAAAACTATATGTGCATTTTTATCAAAGATGAGATTTATCTCATAATCATCATTATTTTTCAAATAATCTATTGCTATTAACTCTAAAACTAATTCTTGATTAGATTGGTCTATATTTTTAGACTTTACCTTGTCTACAAAATCAAAGCGACAAATACTGTTAATTTTTTTATTTTCTTGGTTAGTTTCAATTTTGGTTCTTTCTATTGATAATAAAAAAACCTTATTTGATTCAAGATATTTAATATCTGAAACTTTAACT
>CACJSX010000010.1 GCA_902596185.1 uncultured Pelagibacteraceae bacterium | reverse complement strand
AGTGTATTTGCATTAAGTTTACCAAAAGATGTAGTCTCAGGAAGCAAATTCAAAAAAAGTTTAACTGGAAAATATTACAAAAAGTATGGAATGGAAGTGGTTAATAAATCAGATGGCCATCCAGTGCGCTCAGGTGAGAAATCTATTAGATTTGAACTTAGAGCTGGTGATTGTGGTAAAGATAAAGATGGTGGTTGGAATGATTGTAAAAAAAATCGTGAAAGACATGAGTTAAGTGGAAGGTACAGAGTTAGCAAAGGCGAGAACTGGTATGCTTGGTCAATTTATATGCCTGAAGATTTTAAAAATGTTGATCCAGTTTCAGTTATACTTGGTCAGTTTCATCAAGAAAAAAAACATGTAATTTGGATGTTTAAAAATAAACGTGGTGGGTATTGGATCGAAAATTATGTTCCAGAATATACTGTAGGAAGTACTCAAATTTTATCTAAAGAAGAGTTGTTAGGAAAATGGAATGATATTTTGGTAAATGTTAATTGGTCACACAAAGACGATGGTTATTTTAAATTATGGGCAAATAATAAATTAGTTCTTGATTTTAAAGGTGCAACAAAATCTAAAGGCGTTAAAACATATTTTAAATTTGGAATTTATAGATCTAAAGTGAGTATTTATAAGCAGATACATAAGAAAGACATACCCATACAAGTAGTATATTTTGATGAAGTAAGAGCTGGTAAAAAAAAAGAAGATGTAATTAAAAATTTGAAATGAAAAAATTTTTAGCAGCAACCGCAGCTTTTTTTAGCAGCTTTTGGTTGATCATCAGCTTTTGCAGCTTCTAATTCTTTTTGTTCGTCCTCAAGAGCTTTTTGTTTCTTTGAAATTTTATCTTCAAAGTAATCGTATAGAGAAGCAAAACCCAATTTGGAGGCTCTTTTTTCCTCATAATTTCTTCGCCCTTTGAGGTTTTCTATTATTTTGACTATTTCTTGGTTTTGCATGCTTCTTTTTTATTAAAAAAGCCAGATAAATCAAGCCCTAATAGTTGGCAGACAATAAAAGTCAGCAGTATCAATCTTAGAGGAATATTGTCTTCTCATATTCCACTTTTTATGAACCCCTGCGCTTGCAACACTTAAAGTAGATCTTCCGTATCGGTGATTGGTATTATCAATTGATCTCATTAAACTATTTATTTTTTCATCTTTTTCAGAAGTAAATAAATTTGTTTTATCACTTGCGTTAGATAATCCTGTTAGCATCACACCTGCTTTTTGATAACGGTAACCATTTTTAAAAATACTCTCAAGTATTGAAACTGCTGTCTTAACTGTTTCAATACTATTGTTTGTTGCAATTGGAAAATCAACCGTCTTCGCATTTGAATAGTAACCAAAGTTTCTCTGGAAAGGACTTGTTCTAACAAATACAGTAATTGCTTTTGCAACTAAAGACTCTGATCTAATTTTTTCAGATGCATTTAAACAATAATTTGCAACTGCTTCTTTTAATTCTTGGAAAGTTTCAATTCTTTTACCAAATGATCTTGAAACAACACAACTTTTTCTTTTAGTTGTAGTTGTTTCTAATCCAATACAAGAAACTCCTCTAAGCTCCATTGCAGTTCTTGAACTTAAGACATTTGAAGATTTTTTGATCCAACTATTAGATTTATTTTTTAATTGTTTAGCATTATAAATTCCATGCTTTTGATAAAATTTTGTAAGCTGTCTACCAACACCCCAGACATCGTTGATTTCAACTTTTTCTAAAATAGGATCTAAGTTTTCAATTCCAATTAAACTTGTCACCCCAGATTGTTTTTTCTTTGCAATATGGTTTGCAACTTTACTTAACGTTTTTGTATTTGCTATTCCAATACTAGTTGGAATGCCTGTCCACTGTAAAACTGTTTCTCTAATTTCTTTTCCAACTTTTTCTACTTCACCATCGGGAAAGTTTGATAAATCTAAAAAAGCTTCATCAATTGAATAAACTTCTATTTCTGAATTAAATCTTTTAAGAGTTCTCATTACTCTTCTAGATAAATCTCCATATAAAGAATAGTTAGATGAGAAAACTTCAACTTTATTTTTAAGAATAATATCTTTTGCTTTAAAATAAGGTTCACCCATTTTAATTCCTAAAGCTTTTGCTTCATTTGATCTTGAAATAATACAGCCATCATTATTGGATAAAACAACAACAGGTTTTCTTCTTATTTTTGGATTAAATAATCTCTCACATGAGACATAAAAAGAATTACAATCAATTAATGCTATTTTTTTAGTACGTTGAATGGATGACATAAGTAACAACCCCCCAAATAAAAATATCTTGTTCTTCGTTAATTAAAATTCTGTCAGAAAATTCTTTAGATCCAGAAGTTAAAAATTTTTTATCTCGTTCTTGAACTAAAGTTTTAACTACAAGCTCGTCATGAACATTTGCAATCACCGTTGAAAAGTTTTTTGGTTTTAAACTTTTATCAACCACCAATAAGTCACCATCATTAATCCCAACATCGACCATGGATTTACCTTGAACTCTAATGATGAAAGTTGCTGGAACGTTTCTTATTAAATGCATGTTCAGATCAATATCTTCTTCGATATAATCAGTGGCAGGGGAAGGAAAACCAGCGCCTGCTTTATGTAGATAATAAGGGATTGTTAGTTTCATGTTCTTGTTTTGTTCTACTTTATAGACCATTTATACAATACACTCAAGAGGTTGTATTTTGAGTCCGTAATTGAATCAAAAGTGAATCAAAACGTGAACATCCAAAACAACATTTGGTGGACATGTGGATAACTTTTACAATAAGTAGTCTTAAAGTGATTTATAAAGGAAATTTATGATTTGTATTAAAGCTGATATTCCAGAAGAGTTAAACGAAATAGATGATGAATTAAAAGCAGTTTACCATAGCAAAGATACTGTTTGTTTCTTCATATTAAAAACAAGAGAATTAAGAAATAAGTTTATAGAAGAAACCAAGGGAATGAACAAAAGTGAAAGAGAAAAAGTTTACGAGGTATATAATAGTAAATAAAAAAAAATTATGAATATTTTAGATTTTGTAATGGTTGGCTCTAATGATTATAAAAAATCGAGTGAGTTCTATGATGCTGTTCTCGAACCTTTAAAATTAAAAAAAACCGTAATAACAGAAAAATATATTGGTTACTCTCATTCAAGCGATCCTGATAAAACTCTATTCTACGTAACAAACCCAGTAAATGGTGAACCCGCAACTTTTGGCAATGGAACACAAATAACTTTATTAGCAGACTCCAAAGAAGCAGTAGAAAAATTTTATGAAATTGCAATTTCAAGAGGTGCAGCTGATGAGGGCGGACCAGGAGTAAGAAGTGATGGAAATTATTATGCTTATATCCGTGACTTTGATGGAAATAAGATTGCAGCTAAAAGTAATTTAAAATAAAAAAGGAGATATATGAAATTAAATTGTCATTGTGGAGCTGTAGAAGCAGAAATTAATGCCACGGTTAATGAATTAGCAAAAATTGTAAGATGCAATTGTTCTATTTGTAAAAGAAAAAATGCAACAATGGGGATGGTTAAAAATGAAGATTTTAAAGTTACTAAAGGAGAAGATAGATTAAAACTTTATCAATACCACACTAAAGTTGCTAACCATTACTTTTGTACTGAATGTGGAATTTACACTCATCATAATCCTAGAAGTGCACCGACAATGACTGGATTTAATATGGGATGCGTAGACGAGATTAAAGTAGAAGATTTAAAAGAAGTAGCTTTCTTTGATGGTCTGAATCATCCAATGGATCAAGAAAAATAAAAGTCCAATGAAATTATCTGAGAAGTGTTTTAAGAAAGTTAAAAAAGATTGTTTTAAATTTATTAAATCACAAGAAACTTCAACTGAAAAGTTTGGTAATAAAGAGGGAATGATAAAGATTTTTTTAATCCCAATATGTTTTTGGATTGCAAAAAAAGCAGATAATAAAATACCTTACTTCGTTGGTTTAGCTGGAGGACAAGGAACAGGCAAAACAACTATTAGCTCCATAATAAAGATAATATTGGAAAAGTATTTTAAATTGAAAGTATTCAAGATCTCTATTGATGATTTTTATAAAACTAGAAAAGAAAGAATAGCTTTATCAAAAAAAGTACACCCAATGTTATTAACTAGAGGAGTTCCTGGAACTCATGACATCAATATGATGTTAGATTTCTTTAAAAAATCAAAAAGTAAAAAATTCAAAAAATTAAAATTACCAAATTTTAATAAGGCAATTGATGACAGATTTCCTAAAAATAAATGGAACACAATTAATAAAAAACCAGATGTTATTATTTTTGAAGGATGGTGTGTTGGAGCAAGAGCAGAAGCTAATAAGACATTGAAAAAATCTATAAACTCTATGGAAAAAGCCAATGATCATAAACTTATTTGGAGAAAGTATGTTAATCATCAATTAAAGACTAAATATAAAAAGCTATATTCTCAGTTAAATTGTATGATTTACTTAAAAGCAAAAAACTTTAGTTTATTACAAAAGTGGAGATTAAAGCAGGAACATAAATTATGGTTAAAAACAAAGAAAAAGGGTGGTCATAAAATAATGAGCAAAGGGGACGTAATAAATTTTATGCAAACCTATCAAAGAATTACTCAAAATATGTTTAAAAATATGCCTAGATATGCATCTATAATTTTAAATTTAAACAGTAACCATCAAATTAAAACTGCTGTATATAAATCGAAATGAAACAAATATTTATAATAGTTATCGCATCGATATTTTATTTTAGTAATGCTTTTGCAGTTACTCTGCTTGATGCGTTAAATCAAACTTATCAAAATAATATTCAACTAAATGCTGAAAGAGAAAATATAAAAGCTTCAGAACAAGATGTAAATATTGCTAAAGCTGATTATAAACCTTCATTAACTTTAAGTGGATCTCAAAGCTTTGAAAATACAAATAAACTTACCAACCAAAGTGGAGGTGATGCAACAATAAATGATGTAGATCCATTTACTACCTCTATAAAGTTGGAACAAACTCTTCTAGATTATGGAAGAGATTTAACGCTTCAAAAAAATATTACAGCCCTGGACCTTGCAAAAGCACAACTGGTTAAAAAAGAACAAGATGTTCTTCACAATGCCATCTACGCATATACAAACTTAATTTTTGCAAGAGAAACACTTGAGATTAATTCTAAAAATTTAAATTTATTAATTAGACAAGTTGAAAATGATAAAATCAGAAGAGACAGAGGTCAAATTACAAATACTGACTTAGCGCAATCAGAATCTTCACTAGCTGGAGCACAAGCTCAATTTGCAAAAGCTAAAAGTGATTTATTAATTAGTAAACTCAATTACGAAAATATTGTTGGAAAAATAAGTGATCCAGATCAATTACAAAAAAATTCAAATGCGATAGTCAGTATTCCAAAATCTTTAAATGAAGCAATTAATCTTTCAAAACAAAATAATCCAGATATTTTAATTGCAAAATTAGACTTAGAAAAATCTGAAAAAGATTTAGCAATTTCAGAGTCTGATTTAAAACCCACAGCATCACTATCTTTACAAAGAACTTATACTGATGATTTAAGTGCTACTGTAGATGAAAAAGAACAAGATGTATTAAAAGCTACTCTTAGCTGGCCTTTTTATTCTGGTGGAAAAAAACGATCAACTATTAATAAAAATTCAAATCTAACAACTCGAAAAAGATTGTTGTTAGATGATGCCGTGAGAACAAATGAAACTAATGTTGCAAGTTCATGGTCTAGTTTAGAATCTTCAGAAAGTTTTTTGAACTCAGTTAGAGTTCAAGTAAAAGCAGCTGAAATAGCCAATGAAGGAATTGCTGCAGAATATGAAAGAGGTTCTAGAACTACTTTAGACGTTATCCAATCAAATGCATTATTACTTTCAGCTCAAATTTCTTTAGCAAGTTCTGAGAAAAACTATCTAATGGCTCAATACAATCTGCTTAAGGCAGTAGGCTTGCTAAACAGTCAATATCTAAAACTTAAGTAATTATTTGATTTTTAAGCCTAAAAAATAAATATATTGCTAATGAGAACAAAATGTGTACATTTATTTCATGATTCGAGTGTTAAAAAATTTAAAAAAAGAGGCAAAAAATGACGAAAAATAACCTAAAAGTAGTTAAATCTACTAAAGATCAAGAAATGGACGTTAAAGAAAAGAACAAAGCGTTAGACGCTGCGATAGCTCAAATTACAGATAATTTTGGAAAAGGCTCTGTAATGAAGCTTGGTGAAAAAAGAGCGATGGATATCGAGTCTGTTTCAACAGGTTCTTTAAGTCTTGATTTAGCTTTAGGTATCGGTGGATTACCAAAAGGAAGAATTATTGAAGTTTATGGACCAGAGTCATCAGGTAAAACAACATTAGCATTACAAGTTGTTGCTGAAGCTCAAAAATCTGGTGGAATTTGTGCATTTGTTGATGCAGAGCATGCATTAGATCCAGTTTATGCAAAAAAATTAGGTGTAAATACTGAAGAACTTTTAATTTCACAGCCAGATACTGGTGAACAAGCATTAGAAATCGCTGATACACTAGTAAAATCAGGCTCTATTTCAGTAATCGTTATTGACTCTGTTGCAGCATTAACTCCTAAAGCTGAAATTGAAGGTGAGATGGGAGATCATCATGTTGGTCTTCAATCAAGATTAATGAGTCAGGCTTTAAGAAAATTAACAGGTTCAATTTCAAACACAAACACAATGATGATTTTCATTAACCAAATCAGAATGAAAATTGGAGTTATGTTTGGAAGTCCAGAGACAACATCAGGTGGTAATGCACTTAAGTTCTACTCATCTGTTAGAATGGATATTAGAAGAATTGGTGCCATTAAAGATAAAGATGAAATTATTGGTAACTCTACAAGAGTGAAAGTAGTTAAGAATAAAGTAGCACCACCATTCAAAGTTGTTGAATTTGACTTGATGTATGGAAGAGGAATTAGCAAGATGGGTGAACTAGTCGATCTTGGTTCTAAAGCAGATATAATTGAAAAATCAGGTGCATGGTATGCTTATAAAGGAGAGAAGATTGGTCAAGGTAGAGAGAATGCCAAGACTTATCTAGCTCAAAATCCTAAAGTTGCTGCAGAAATTGAAATGGCAATTAGAGAAAAAGCAGGAGTGATTTCTAAGAAAATAGAAGGAAATCCAATCGATCCTGAAAAATTAGAGAAAGAAAAGAAAGTAGCTGAAAAAGAAGAAGCTGAAAAAGCAGAAGCTACTCCTCCATCTAAAAAGAATTAATAGGTCATCTTTATTAATAAAAGGCGCTTAAATTAAGCGCCTTTTTTCCCTTCAGTATCTAGACATAGAATAAAAAAGCTGTATTTTAAAAATATGGCAGACAAAACACTCAATGAAATTAGAAATACTTTCTTAAAGTATTTTGAAAAGAACGATCATAAGATTGTGGAATCTAGTAATTTAGTTCCCAACAATGATCCTACATTGATGTTTGCTAATTCTGGAATGGTTCAGTTTAAAAATGTATTTACTGGATTAGAAAAACGAGATTATGTCAGAGCCACAACTTCACAAAAATGTGTAAGGGCAGGTGGAAAGCATAACGATTTAGAGAATGTTGGTTACACGCCTCGTCACCATACATTCTTTGAGATGCTAGGAAACTTTTCTTTTGGAGATTATTTTAAAGAACAAGCAATTCATTATGCTTGGAATTTAATAACCAAAGATTTTGGAATAGATAAAAATAGACTTTATGTAACCGTGTTCCATGAAGATGATGAAGCCTTCAATTTTTGGAAGAAAATAGCGGGTTTTAGCGATGATAGAATAATTAGAATAGCTACTTCAGATAATTTTTGGTCAATGGGTGAGACAGGACCTTGTGGACCGTGTTCTGAAATATTCTTTGATCACGGTGATCATTTACCAGGTGGATTACCTGGAAGTAAAGACGAGGATGGAGATAGGTTTATCGAAATTTGGAACTTGGTCTTTATGCAGTTCGAACAAGTTACAAAAGATAAAAGAATTAATCTTCCAAAACCATCTGTTGATACAGGAATGGGGCTTGAGAGAATAGCTGCTTTATTGCAAGGTTCACATGATAATTATGAAACAGATCATTTTAAAAAAATAATTGGTGCTGCATCTGAAATTACAAAAGTTAAATCGGATAAATCTAATCTAGCAAGTTTTAGAGTAATAGCTGATCACTTAAGAGCAAGCTCGTTTTTAATTGCTGAAGGAGTTTTACCGTCCAACGAAGGAAGAGGATATGTTCTTCGAAGAATTATGAGAAGAGGGATGAGACATTCTCATTTACTTGGATCTAAAGAACCAGTTTTTTATAATTTGTTTGACACTCTCAAAAATGAAATGTCAGGAAACTATCCAGAATTAGTTAGAGCAGAATCTTTAATCAAAGAAACTTTAAAAATGGAAGAGGAAAAATTCTTAGTTCTATTAGATAGAGGAATAAAAATTTTAAATGATGAAATATCTAAAATAGATAAAGTATTACCAGGTGAAGTAGCTTTTAAATTATATGATACTTATGGTTTTCCATTAGATCTTACAGAAGATATTTTAAGAAACAAATCAATGTCAATTGATACTGAAAAGTTTCAATCTTTAATGAAGGAAAGTAGAGAGCTTGCTAAGAAAAATTGGAAAGGTTCTGGTGATGCAGCTGTTGAAGATATTTGGTTTGGAATAAAAGATAAAATTGAGCCAACTGAATTCTTAGGATACGAAACTAATCAAGCCGAAGGTATCATCTTATCTCTTTTAAAAGATAATAAAGAAGTTGATCAACTAAAAGAAAATGATGAAGGAATGATTATAGTAAATCAAACTCCTTTTTATGGCGAGTCTGGAGGTCAGGTTGGTGATACTGGTGAAATAGTATCAAATAATTTTAAATTTGAAGTAACCGATGTTCAAAAAAAACTGGGAGATTTATTCGTCCATTATGGGAAGGTTAAGAGCGGATCTATAAAACTTCAGGAAAGTGTAGAGTTAAAAATTAATGTAGAAAGAAGAGATAATACTCGTGCTTATCACTCAGCAACCCATCTGCTACATGAATCTTTACGAAGAGTTCTAGGAACCCATGTCACTCAGAAAGGATCTTTAGTAGAACCAAGCAGATTAAGATTTGATTTCAGCCATATGAAACCAATTTTGAATGAAGAAATCAATAAAATAGAGGAATTTGTAAACACAATGGTTTCTAAGAAATCTGATGTAAAAACTAGATTAATGACACCTGATGAGGCAGTTGAAAATGGTGCTTTAGCATTATTTGGTGAAAAATACGGAGATGAAGTAAGAGTTCTCTCGATGGGAGATGAGGATGGTAAGTATTTTTCTACTGAATTATGTGGTGGAACACACGTAAAAAATACTGGTGATATTGGTAAATTTAAGATTGTAAGTCAATCTTCTATTGCTGCAGGAGTAAGAAGAATTGAGGCTTTAAGAGACAAGCAATTAGAGGAATATTTAAAAAATAAGGAGAAATTATCAAACTTGTCTGCAGAAAAAGATGAAAAAACAATTAAAGATTTAAGTCAGCAAATTATTAAATTAGGAGGAAAACCAAGTTTAGATGAAACCGATCAAAAAACTTTAATTAAAAACTTAACTAAACAATTAGAGACAATTTCAGTAAATTCAATTTTAGAAGATAAATCAAAAAATATTATTAAAGATGAGGAAATTAATGGAGTTAAGTTAAGACTTCAAAAAATAGACGGATTGCCCCCAAAAGAATTAAGAAAACTTGTAGATAAAGGTAAAAAAGATTTAGGCGAAGGTATCGTGGTTGTGTTTGCAAATAAAGATGACAAAGTTGGATTAGCAGTTGGAGTAACTAATAATTTAACTAGCAAGTATGATGCAGTTCAATTTGTTAAAGTTGGATCAGAAATAATTGGAGGTAAAGGCGGTGGAGGAAGAAAAGACTTTGCTCAAGCTGGTGGACAGGATGAATCAAAAATTGAGGAAGCTTTTGAAAAGCTTAAGAATTTAGTTTAATTTCTTTTTTAAATTACCGTCAATTTCATCTAAAAATTGATTTGTAGTTAAGAATTTACTATTAGGACCAACAAGAATTGCTAAGTCTTTTGTCATAGATCCACTTTCAACACATTCTATACAAACTTTTTCTAAAGTTTGTGCAAATTTGATCAATTCTTCATTACCATCTAATTTACCTCTGTGAGCTAAACCTCTAGTCCAGGCAAAAATAGATGCAATAGGGTTAGTTGAAGTTTCTTTTCCTTGTTGATGCATTCTATAATGTCTAGTTACCGTTCCGTGTGCAGCTTCTGCTTCCATTACTTTTCCATCTGGAGTTAACAATGTACTCGTCATCAATCCTAAAGACCCATAACCTTGTGCCATAGTATCTGATTGCACATCTCCATCATAATTTTTACAAGCCCAAATATATTTTCCACTCCACTTCATTGCACATGCAACCATGTCATCAATTAACCTGTGCTCGTAAGTCAAATTATTTTTTTCAAATTCACTCTTATATTCTTTGTCAAAAATTTCTTGAAAAATATCTTTAAATCTTCCATCGTATTGTTTTAGAATTGTATTTTTTGTAGACATGTAGACAGGCCATTTTTTTATCAATCCATAACTAAAACAAGATCTTGCAAAGTCTTCAATAGACTTGTCTAAATTATACATTGATAAAGCCACACCAGGACCTGTAAAATTAAATACTTCATATTTAATTTCATCTTTTCCATCTTCTGATGTCCACTTCACTTCCATTTTTCCTTTTCCAGGAACTTTAAAATCTGTTGCTCTGTATTGGTCACCAAATGCATGTCTTCCAATAATCACTGGATCAGTCCAAGAGGGAACAAGTTTTGGAATATTTTTACAGATAATTGGTTCTCTGAATACTGTTCCACCAATTATATTTCTTATGGTTCCGTTAGGAGATCTCCACATTTTCTTTAAATCAAATTCTTCTACTCTAGCTTCATCAGGGGTAATCGTTGCACACTTAATTCCAACACCTATTTTTTTGATTGCATTCGCAGAGTCGATGGTAATCTGATCATAAGTATTATCTCGGCTTTTCATGCCTAAATCGTAATATTCGATACCAAGATCTAAGTATGGGAGGATTAATTTATTTTTAATAAACTCCCATATAATACGAGTCATTTCATCACCATCCAGCTCGACCACTGGGTTTTTTACCTTGATTTTGCTCATTAAATAAAAATTATCTTATTAATTGAATTTGATCATTTTATATACATATTAATCGAAAATTAGCAAATAGAAGAATATGTTTAGTAAGATATTTCCAAAGATTCACACTGAAGGATACAAGTTTATAGTAATAGCTGTATTCATAACTATCATTTTTCTAATTATTAATAATTTTTTAGGATTGATAGGAATATTATTAACTGTCTGGGTTTATTATTTTTTTAGAGATCCAGAGAGAACAATTATAGGAGATGATAGTTATCTAGTTAGCCCTGCAGATGGAGAAGTGATTAAAGTTGAAGAGGTAGATGGTCCAAAAGAACTTGGTCTAGAGAATAAAAAATTTAAAAAAATAAGTATTTTTATGAATGTCTTTGATTGTCATGTAAATAGAACACCGTGTTCAGGTATAGTTGAAGACATTTTATATAAACCAGGTAAATTCTTAAATGCATCTTTAGATAAAGCAAGTGAAGACAATGAGAGAAATTATTATAAAATTAAAGATAAACATGGGAATGATATTGTAGTCGTTCAAATTGCAGGATTAGTTGCAAGAAGAATAGTTTGTGAAACAAATAAAAATCAGGAATTAAATCAAGGTGAAAGAATTGGTATGATTAGATTTGGTAGTAGAGCGGATGTCTATTACGAAAATTATGAACCACTTGTTAAAGTAGGTCAAACAGCAATTTCTGGAGAAACGTTGCTAGCAAAAAATTAATAAATGGAACAGCCAAAAAATAATTTTAAATTAGTTGCAGACAAAAAGAATGCAAGAATGCTTCTTCCTAACATGCTTACATTAATAGGAGTTTGTATAGGTCTAACTTCAATTAGATTTGCATTAAGTGGAGAGTTTCATTTAGCGATCATTGCAATAATATTTGCTGCTTTAATAGATGGCTTAGACGGAAGAATTGCAAGATTAATAAAAGGGACCTCAAAGGTCGGTAAGGAATTAGATTCACTTACTGATATGATAAGTTTTGGTGTTGCGCCAGCATTTATAATGTATTTTTGGAAACTAAATACTTTTGGTAGGTTTGGCTGGCTATTATGTTTGGTATATGTGATATGTGTAGCTTTAAGACTTGCTAGATTTAATATCAGCTCCAATCAAGAACCTTCTTGGAGGGATAATTTCTTTGAAGGGGTTCCATCACCTGCTGGTGGCATATTAGTTTTAACACCTTTAATTATAAGTTTAAGTGGATTTGATTATATAAAAATTAATTACGATATAATCGTTCCAGTTTTTTTTATAGGAACATCATTTTTATTGATAAGTAAATTTCCAACTTACTCTTTTAAAAAAATAGTAATCCAAAGAAAAGCAACAATTTTTTTATTATTTGCAATTGTATTATTTTTTGGACTTTTATTAATTTATACATTTAATGTTATCGCTTTAAGCAGCATAATTTACTTAAGCTTGATACCAATTAGCTTTTTTCACTATCAAAAAATGAAAAAAATTCATGAAAATGACAAAATTCAAGATGAAGATGATCTTGAAGACGTACTTTAATGAAAAAAAATGTCATTGTATCTTTAGCTGACGCAAACTATTTTCCATTATTAAATGAACTAGTAGATTCAATAAAAAGTTTTGACGAAAGTAAGAATGTTGCAATTTGTATTTTAGATGCTGGATTAACAGATGACCAAAAAGAAACTTTACTAAAAAAGGTTAATGAAATTAAATCTGCTGAGTGGGATATTGAAGTTCCTGGGTATAAAGTTAAAGGTAAAGAGTGGTTAAAAAGTCAAGTATCTAGAGCATTTCTACCTAAATATTTTCCTGATTACGAAAAGTATTTATGGATTGATTGTGATGCCTGGGTAAATGATTGGGAGTGTATAGACCTTTATTTTAAAGCTTGTGATAATGGTAAATTAGGTATTACTCAAACTATAGGACCTGGATATAAAATTACCTCAAGAGTAAATTGGTTATTTGGTAAACTTGCTATAATTAAATCACAAAATTTCAAACATGCGGTGAAATCTAATATTGGATATGAGAAAGCAAGGAAGTTAGCTTTTGCTCCTCATATTAACATAGGTGTATTTTCATTAGAAAATAATTCCCCAGGGTGGGCTTCATGGCAGAAGAATTTATCTCAAGCGTTAAAAGCTGGAAATATTTTTGGGAGTGAAGGACTCGCAATTAATATGTCGGTATATATTGATGATTTAGAAACAGAGTTTTTACCATTAAATTGCAATTGGATTACAAGTAACCTTTTACCTAAATATGACGAGGAAAATGATACTTTTGTTGAACCATTTCTTCCAAATTATAAAATTGGAATTATGCACTTAGCTGCAGGAATTTGGAAAGATGGTAAAGACATGAGAATTGACAAAAGTATAAAAATTGAAATTAAAACTTTACAAGATAAAAAAATACTTAAAAGTTTAAGATATAGTAATTAATTGAAAAAAAATAAAATCTCTAAAAATTGGGTAAATAAGCAGCGTAGAGATATCTATGTTAGACAATCTAAAGTGGATGGTTATAGAGCAAGATCAGCTTATAAATTAATGGAAATTGATAAAAAATTTAAAATCTTTAAAGGAGGTTTGTCAGTTATTGATATTGGTGCTGCTCCTGGTTCCTGGTCACAATATGCTATGAAAATAGCTAAAAGTGGAAAGCTAATATCTATAGACCTTAAAAAAATGGAACCCATAGGTAATAGTGTTCAAATTCAAGGAGATTTTACTGAAGAAAAAACTCAAGAAGAAATCAAGAAAAACATCAATGGCAAAGTAGATGTTGTAATGTCTGATATGGCTGTAGATACAACGGGAATTAAAAATATAGACTCAATTCAAACTGGAGAGCTATGTAAAGAAGCTATGTACTTTGCTAAAGATCTTATGAAAGAAAATGCATATTTTATCTCAAAAATTTTTATGGGTGGCACATTTAACGAAATCGTCGCAGAGGGAAAAAAATATTTCAAAGAAGTTAAGGTTTTTAAACCAAAATCTAGCAGAAAAGATTCAAAAGAAAGTTTTATAATTTGTAGAAAAATTCGATAGAGACTTTTAATTTAAAAGGAATCATATATAAAAGATTATGGTTCCCATAAAAGAAGCACTTACCTTTGATGATGTTACACTAGCTCCAAGGTATTCAGAAATATTACCCTCTGATGCAGACACAAGTGTGTCTTTAACAAGGCATTTAAAACTTAAAATTCCTCTCTTATCATCTGCAATGGATACTGTAACAGAAAGCAGAATGGCAATAGCTATGGCTAAAGCTGGTGGTATTGGAGTAATTCACAGAAACCTTGATATAAAAAAACAATTATCAGAAATAAAAAAAGTAAAAAAAGAAAAACTAATTGTTGGAGCGGCTGTAGGTGCATCAGCTGGTGAATTTATTAGAGCTAAAGAAATAATTAAAGAAGGTGTAGATTTAATCGTAGTAGACACAGCGCACGGTCATACAAAAAAAGTTTCTGAAATAATAAAATATATTAAAAAAAATAAATCTAAAAAAATTGCGTTGTGTGCAGGAAATATTGCAACACCAGAAGCTGCAAAATTCCTAATAAAATTAGGAGTAGATATAATTAAAATTGGTATAGGGCCAGGTTCTATTTGCACGACAAGATTAGTTGCCGGAATAGGAGTTCCTCAATTAAGCGCAATTTTAGCAGTAAGAAGCGGTTTAAAGAATGCAAATGTTAAAATAATTTCAGATGGGGGAATAAAATATTCTGGAGATTTGGCTAAAGCATTTGCTGCAGGAGCTGATGCTGTAATGATAGGTTCTTTATTTGCAGGCACAAATGAAACTCCAGGAAAATTAATTAAAAAAAAAGGACAACTTTTCAAAAGTTTTCGAGGAATGGGTTCTGTAGGTGCTATGAATAAAGGATCAGCTGATAGATACTTTCAAAAAAAACAAAAAGATTCTTCAAAATATGTACCTGAGGGTGTTGAAGGTTTTGTAAAATATAAAGGAGATGTTGGAAGTATTATTTTTAAATTAATTGGTGGATTGAAATCGTCCATGGGTTATCTTGGATCAAGAACAATCATTAAATTAAGAAATAAACCGCAATTTGTGAAAATTACAAAAGCTGGATTTTATGAAAGTATGGTTCATAATGTAGATGTGGTAAAAAACGATGGTAAATATTAATGAGCAAATTTTTTAAATTGATAGGATTAATACTTTTAACAGTCTCTTTTAATAGTACGTCTTTTAGTAAAGAAAATTTTTTTGATGAAGCTTTAGAATTGTTTAAAAAAGAAAAATATGAAGATGCACGTTTTTTATTTGAGAGAAATATAGTTTTTAATCCAAAAGACGCAAATTCATATTTATATTTAGCAAAAATTTATAACCAAGAAGAAAATCAAAGAAAAGAAGAATACAATTTAGAAACAACACTTTTAATTGAGCCAGATAATGAGGAAGCTTTATTAATGTTAATGAAAATTGCTTTAGAAAAATCTAATTATGAAAAAGTCAAAAATCTTTCTGATAAATTTGTGAAAGTTTGTAAAAATTTATGTGATAAAAACAACGATATTCAAGAGTCCTTAAAAAGTATTGAACCTGAAAATAATGAGTCTTGATCAAAACCTTAATAAAATCTTAATAATAGATTTTGGTTCTCAATTTACTCAATTAATTGCAAGAAGAGTAAGAGAATTAGGCGTGTTTTCAGAAATAGTTAGTCACAAAAAAATAAAATTAAAAGACATAAATCACAGCATTAAAGGAATAGTATTATCTGGTGGTCCATTAAATGTTTATCAAATAAATAAGTATTCATTTGATAAAAAAATTCTACAGCTTGATGTACCTGTCCTTGGAATATGTTTTGGGCATCAAATTTTATCAAAACTTAATGGTGGAAGAGTAAAACAATCAAAACATAGAGAATTTGGTCTCGCTAATGTTTATAAAAAAAATAATAGTCTTTTAACAACTAATTTTTTTGGAAATAAAAAATTCAAACAAGTTTGGATGAGCCATGCTGACCAAGTTTCAAAACTTCCTAAGAATTTTAAAGTTGTTGCATCAAGTACGAATTCAAAATTTGCTATTGTTGAAAATAAAATAAAAAAATTTTATGGAGTGCAATTTCATCCAGAGGTAACACACACTGAAAACGGAAAAAAATTAATAAGTAATTTTATTTTTTTAATTTGTAAAATAAAACGAAATTGGTCCTCTAAGGATCAAAAAAATCAGCTCATTAGAGATGTTCGAAAACTAGTTGGAAATAACAAAGTTATTTGCGCATTGTCAGGAGGTGTTGATAGTAGTGTAGTTGCTCAATTACTGAATAAAGCTATTGGAAAAAAACTTTATTGTATTTTTGTAAACACTGGCCTTCTAAGAAAAAATGAGGAAGCGCAAGTAGTTCAAACTTTTAAGAAACGTTTAAAAATGAATTTAATTTATGTAAATGCTGAAAAAGAGTTTTTAAAAAAATTAAAAAATGTTTCTGATCCTGAAAAAAAAAGAAAAATAATAGGTAATTTGTTTATTAAAATATTTGAGCGATATGCTAAGAAAATTAAAAATGTTAAATTTTTAGCTCAAGGAACTCTTTATCCTGATTTAATTGAAAGCAAATCTGTTACTGGCAGCCAAACTTCAAAAATAAAATCCCATCACAATGTTGGTGGTTTGCCCAAAAAAATGAATTTAAAATTAGTAGAACCGCTAAAGTTCTTATTTAAAGATGAAGTAAGAAAATTAGGATTGGCATTAAATTTAAGTAAGGAAATTATTTCAAGACATCCATTTCCAGGACCAGGATTAGCTATACGAATGCCTGGAATAATAACAAAAGAGAAAATAAAAATTTTAAAAGAGGCTGATTTTTATTTTATCCAAGCTTTAAAAGATCATGGTCTTTATCATAAGATATGGCAGGCATACGCAGCCTTACTTCCAGTAAAAACTGTTGGAGTAATGGGAGACAATCGTACTTATGAATATTTATGTTTGTTAAGAGCAATTACATCTGAAGATGGAATGACAGCAGATTATTATGAATTTAAAAAGTCTTTTATGCAAAATATATCAAATAAAATTGTTAACAGTATAAGAGGCATTAATAGGGTAGTGTATGATGTTACTTCAAAACCACCTAGCACTATTGAATTAGAGTAGTTTTTAATTATAAATTAAGTTTATGAAATATTTACACACAATGATTAGAATTAAAAACGTAGATGAGTCGTTAAGATTTTTTTGCGATGGTCTTGGTTTAAAAGAAACAAGAAGAATGGAAAATGAAAAAGGGAGATTTACTTTAATTTTTCTAGCAGCTCCAAATGATGAAAAGGCTGAAATAGAATTAACTTATAACTGGGATGGTGATGAGCTAGGAGAAGGTTCTAGAAATTTTGGTCACCTAGCATATAGAGTGGATAATATTTATGAAACGTGTCAAAGATTAATGGATATGGGCTACACAATTAATAGACCTCCAAGAGATGGGCACATGGCATTTGTAAGATCTCCAGATAAAATTTCTATTGAAATACTTCAGGAAGGAAATCTAGAACCTAAAGAACCTTGGGCTTCAATGGAAAATACCGGCTCTTGGTAAGTCGATGAAAAAAAAAATTTTACATATAATTAAAAAAAAAAACAAAAGCAAAATTGTTAGTTTGACCGCTTACTCAAAGAATGTTGCGTCAATTTTAGATAATTATTGCGATATAATTCTAGTTGGAGATTCTTTGGGTTCTGTTTTGTATAATTACAAATCTACAAGAGAAGTATCTCTAGATATGATGATTGAACACTCAAAGAGTGTAAGAATGGGAATTAAAAAATCCTTGATGGTTGTAGACATGCCTTACAACACATATAGGAACTCAAAAGAAGCACTAAAAAATGCTAAAAAAATAATATCAAAGACCAAATGTGATGCTGTTAAATTAGAAGGTGGGAAAAAAATTTATAACTCTATTCAAACTCTAGTAAAAAATAAAATCCCTGTAATGGGACATTTAGGATTGCTTCCTCAGTCGGATAAAACATTCAAATTCAAAGGTAAAAAAAAATCTGAAAGAGAAAATATTTTAAAAGATGCAAAATTATTAGAAAGGGCAGGGGTGTTTTCAATTGTATTAGAATGTGTTGAAACATCATTGGCAAAGCATGTAACTAAACAAATAAATATTCCAACTATTGGAATAGGAGCTTCAAATAACTGTGATGGACAAATATTAGTATTTGATGATCTTATTGGACTTAATCCAATTAATGCTAGATTTGTAAAAAAATATTTAAATATTCATAAACAAATTAAAAAAGCTGTATCAAATTACTCAAAAGAAGTTAGAAAAGCTCAATTTCCATCAAAAAAATATTCCTATTAATTAAAATAAAGTTATCTTATTGAAAAAGGATCAAGCGTAGGCTCGTCTGAAGTGTAAAACCAAGTTGTTTTTACTCTTGTGTAATCTTTAATAGAGTCTAGACCTGCTTCTTTGCCATAGCCACTGTCTTTAATTCCTCCAAATGGAGCTGAAGGTGAAATTAATCTATAAGTATTCACAAAAGTAATTCCTGCTCTTATTGCTTTAGAAACTCTCATTCCACGTGCAAGATTGCTAGTGTATACACCTGATGATAATCCATATTGATTATCATTCATTTTTTCAATTACCTCTTCTTCAGTATCAAATTTCATCACTGATAACACAGGTCCAAACAATTCGTTTTCTGCTACTGGAAGATTATGATTATCACATTCAATTATTGTTGGAGGGAAGTAATATCCTTTATTTGAAAAGGAATCTCTCTTACCTCCACATCTAATTTTACCACCCTGATCAATAGTATTTTTTATATTCTTTTCAATAACTTCTAATTGTTTGAAACTGCTAAGAGGTCCCATTTCTGTTTTAGCATCCATTGGAGCTCCGATTTTAATTTTTGATGCGCGTTTAGAAAGTTTATCTAAAAATTCATCATAAATTCCTTTTTGAATGTAAAGTCTTGAACCAGCTATACAACTCTGACCACTTGCACCAAATATTCCTGCTGTAATTCCATTAATAGCATTTTCTTGTTCTGCATCATCAAATACGGCAACTGGGCTTTTACCACCTAATTCTAAACTTACTTCAGAAAGATTTTCAGCCGAATTTTTTATTATATGTCTTGCAGTTTCGGGCCCTCCAGTAAAAGCAATTTTTTCAACTAAATCATGTGTAGTCAAAGCTTTGCCACATGGATCACCAAAACCAGTTAGTACATTAACAACTCCTTTAGGTATTCCAGTTTTTTCAATTAATTTTGCAAACTCAAATAAAACTGCTGGAGCAAGTTCTGAAGATTTAATTACAACAGTATTTCCCATTGCTAAAGCTGGCGCTAATTTTGTTGCAGTTAAAAACATTTGTGAATTCCAGGGGATAATTGCTGCAACTACTCCAATAGGAATTCTTGTAGTGATGGCTTGAATATTTGGTTTATCAATTGGTAGAACAGTACCCTCGACTTTGTCAGCTAATCCAGCATAGTAGTCATAATATTCTGCAATATAAATTGCTTGTTTTTTTGTTTCTCTAAAAAGTTTTCCAGTATCAATCGTTTCAATTTCTCCAAGCATTTCAGCATTGGCTCTTAATTGCTCTCCAATTGCTCTTAAAAATTTTGCTCTGTCTCTTGGAAGTAATTTTGGCCATTCTCCCTCAAAAGCTTTTTGTGCTGCTTTGACTGCCTTATCTACATCTTTAGCACTAGCTTCAGGTACTGTTGCCCAAGGTTCATTATTTTCAGGGTTTAGTGTTTCGAAAGTTTTTTTACTTTCGGAATCTATCCATTCTCCATCAATATACATTTTATAATGTTTTAACTTACTCATTTTCTTCAACAAAGTTTTTGATTGATAAATTTACATCATTCGCACATTCAATACCACAAAGATGTTTGCCATCTTTAATTATCTTTAATTGACTGTTAGTGATAATTTTGTTTAATTCATTTGACATTTCAACTGTTGAACCAATATCAAATTCTCCAGTCATAATTAAAGTATTAACATTTATTTTGTCAAAATTTTCATCATTTTTGTGATTGACAAAAAGTTCATAAACTTTAAGAAAATTTTTCATGTTATTAGAGGATAAAATATTACTTATTTTTTCATAAATACTTGGGTTATTTTCAAGATATTTATCTGTAAACCATCTCTTTAGCGCTTGTTTAGAAAGTTTTAATTCTTTTTTTGCTTGCTCAAATCTTTGATTTACTATTTTTTGCTGTTCTTCTGATCTTTTGTAGATCGAACATAAAAGTGTTAAAGATTTTAAACGGTCACTAAATTTTATAGCAAAATTTCTTGCAATCAATGAACCAATCGAGAAACCAACAACATGTATTTTTTTTATTTTTAAATGGTCAATGAGATCAACTAATTGATCTGAAAAGTCATCAAAAGTTATGTGGTCTTTATTTAATGAAGATTTACCATGTCCTAATATATCGTATGAAAGTGTGCTGTAATTTTTAAAAAATTCTAATTGAGGTTGCCAAATTTCATAGGTTAACCCCACTCCATGAATAAATACTATTGGTATATCTTGCTCTTTTTTATTATAGAAATAGTATGTTCCTGTTTCAGTAGTCCCAGTTGTCATCAAGAATTATTTAGGCTCAATTCCCATTTCTTTCATATCTTGATATCTATCACCTGTTCTAGCATGCGCTCTTCCACTAGAAGCACCTCCAATAGCAATAACAACTTCATCATCAAATGGAGCATCATGAATAGTAAATTCGTGAGTTAAATAGTAAGGCCTTAAACCAGAGTCTGTTTTGTGCATCATAGGTATTGAAATTTTTGACCCAGCTGGTCCTCGTGTATTTGTGAAGCTCAAATAAGAAGTTCCTCCAACAGCATCTCTAAATTTATTTCCAAATCTTAATGTATGTATAAAAGCAGAAGCATGTTCAATCTCCCCATTTAAACCAACAATGCCTGCCTTGCCATAAGCTAATATTTTTTCTGGGGAACCTATTTCTTTGATTAGTTCCGGTACAAGTAAATCTCCTAATTTTGGAGCAAGATCTAAAATTGCAGGTCTTAAATTCTCAACAAACCCTTGTCCATACCATGGATTTTTAAATACCGCGGCTACAGAAACTAGTAAGACTGGTTCTTTTGCCTTTTTACCACCTTCGATGAAAGTTTTATCAACAAATTTTGCAAATTTTCTTAACTCTAAATTCATTTTTTTTCTCTGTGCTTGAAACTATCTCTTCTAAAACTGTATAATGCTTTTGGATCCACATCAACATCAATAACAGATGGCTTATTTGTTTTAATAGCAGCTCTCACTGCTTCATCAATTTGTGAAATTTTTGTCACCTTAAATCCTTTTGCTCCGTAAAGTTCAGCAACTTTATCAAAAGATGGACTTGTTATATCTGCACCCAAGTATCTTTTTCCAAAAAAATCTTTTTGATAAGCTTTTTCAGCGCCCCAACTTTTATTGTTCATCACAATAGTCGTTGTGTTTATTCCATATTCTACAGCAGTACTTAATTCTGATATTGTCATACCGAATCCACCATCACCCATAAGACTTACGACATGTCTTTTTGGTTTTGCAATTTTAACACCTAGACCACAAGCAAAAGAGAAACCAACTAAACCAAAATCTAAAGGTGTAAATAAAGAAGGAGGATCGTAATATTCAAGGGCGTCCGTAGCTTGTAAACAAAGCGTTCCAGCATCTAGAGTGATTGCAGAATTTTTAGGTAAAACTTTTCTTAGTTTTTTAAATAAACCCTTTGGCTGTATAGGAAAATTCTTTCCTAGATTATTGTTATCCCTATCAATTAAATATTTATTTCTTTCTTTTAAATATAAATTTGTCCAATTTTTAACATCAATTTCGATTTTGTTTTTTTTAATTTGCTCATAAATTTGTTTTGTTGCTGTTGCAGCATCGGCATGAATTTTTAATTTTGCTGGAAAATATTTTCCAAGCATTTTTTTCTCTAATTCAATATGTATAATTTTTGCTTTTTTATTTATGTTTTCATATGTGTAGAAAGTTGAGTTAAACCCAAGTCTTGTACCAATTGCCAAAATAACATTTGCCTCTTTAACCAGTCTTGATGCAACCGGATTACCTCTAGGGCCCATTTGTCCAGCATGTAATTTATGATTAAATGGAATTGCATCCCCATGACCTGCTGATGTAACAATAGGTAGGTTACATAGTTCAGCTAATTTTATTACCTCTTTATATTTAGAATTATATTTTATTCCTGCACCAACAATAATAACTGTACATTTTGAAGATCCAATTAATTTAGCTGCCTCTTTAATATTTTCTCTATTTCCTTTTTGTTTATTCTCATTTGTGAACGATGGTTTTTTTGTATTGATATTGTAATTGTTTGAAGCTGCTAATATATTTCTTGGTAAATTTACACAAACAGGTCCTTTTCTAGGTTTCATTGCTAAATTAAAAGCATCACTCATAATGTTAGGAATATTTTTTGAATTTTTTACGGTCCAAGTTTTTTTTGTAATTGGTGTGAACAAAGATTGTTGATCCAATCCTTGAAATGCATCTTCCATTTTGTCTTTTGTTGAATAGGAACCTGCAAGCGCAACAACTGGTGAAAAAGCTGCTTTCGCTTGAGCAATGCCTGTAACTAAATTAGTAGCACCAGGTCCATTTTGGCCTGCAATAATTACTCCAGGTTTATTCGAGGCTCTTGCATAACCATCAGCCATATGGGTTCCAGTTCTTTCATCTCTGACACCAATAAAATTTATATTTTTTTCATGATAGAGAGCATCAAACATTTCCATTGTTGCTGAACCAATAAGTCCAAAAACATGTTTTACTCTCTCTTTTTTTAATGATTGAACAGCGGCTTGCCCACCGCTAATTCTTTTTCGTTTTTTATTCACGAAACTTTTTTTACTTCAGTATCAAAATCATCTTGGAAGTGAGGCATAACTTTCTCTGTGAAAAGTTTTATACTTTTCATACAATCTTTATGCTTCACACCTGGAAAATTAGACCAAACTTGTAAATTTTGCAAATTGAGTTCAGATTTTAATTCATGAATTTTATCAATTACGTATTCAGGTGTTCCAAATAACATGTTTCTTTTATGTAAAAATTCATAATTTAATAAATCTAATTTACCTTTTGTCTCTGGCAATTCTTCACCTGGATCCATATGGTTTCCTAAACCTCTCCAATGGCAAACCCATCTCATATAATTTACCATATGTTCACCAGCCTTCTCTTTTGCTTCTTCCATCGTATCTGCAATAAACATATCTCTTACAAGCGAAACACCTTCGCCAAGTGGTATATTTTTCTTTGTTACTTCTGATCTTTTATTTTTATAAGCTTCAAATTTCGGTTTCAAAGCTTTTACAGTTGGTATCCACATGATAACATTGATATTATTTTCAGCAGCCCATTCAATCGATCTAATTCCATCAACTACTTGATGAATTGGAGGATGTGGCTGTTGATATGGCTGTGGAACAACACTAATTTTTTTCATAGTACTGTCTTCCATATTCATAAATTCTTCACTAGGAGGACTCATATCATGCTGCCAGACATAATTTGGTGATGGATAAGTATAAAATTCCCCTTGGTGACTGAAAAATTTTTCACTCCATGCTTTCTTTAATACTTCTAAAGTTTCCGCAAATAATCTGAAATTTTTAGCCTGATCTTTTAAATCAGCCTCTTTGTTTAAATTTATTGCTTCTCTACCATAGATTCCTCTTGCAACACCCACTTCAACTCTTCCTTTAGACAATTGATCTAAGGTAGCAATATCTTCAGCTAATCTAATTGGATTGTGAAAGGTAATAACGTTTGCTGCCTGACCTATTCTAATATTTTTCGTTCTAGCAGCTGCATCTGCACCCATCATCAAAGGATTAGTACAAGATTCCATTCCTTCATGATTAAAGTGATGCTCTGTAAACCAAATTGAATTCCATTTATTTTGATCACAGTATTCTGTGATTTCTTTAGTCTCATCTAACAACTGATGATAAGGTTTGTGTGTCCAGTTTGTGGTGTTACAAAAATAACCAAATTTCATAAAGCCTCCTTTAAAAGTTAATTTAAAGACGACCGATCCCACTTTCGTAAATCTATGAATTTATCGACGAGTTATGTATCGCTTTATATCTAAACTTTATAATTACTAACGCTGATATTCAATAAATTTCTTAAGAGATTTGTTAAGAAATTTCTCATAAATTTCACCATTATTTTTGAATTTACTTCCATTTAAAAATGATTGGTTCATTTTGAAATCATAGGAAGGTTCAAAGAAAAAAGGAACAGACAGTCTCTTACTTTTATTCCACAAAACTCTGTGATTTGTTGCTTTAAATTTTCCTTTGCTCAGAAACTCTAATGCTCTTCCCGTATTTACCACTAAAGCATTTTTATTGAATGGTACATCATACCATTTTTTGTTTTTTCTATTTTGTACCTGTAATCCACCTTTTCTATCTTGATAGAGAACTGTAAATATTCCACTATCAACATGCGTTTCACACCCAAGAGCGACCCCATCTTGTTTTGATATTTCCACTGGTTTTGTTTGGTTAGGGTAATAATTAAATCTTAATGTGCTTAATGTTTTTAATCTTGAAAAAGCTTTACCAGAAATATCAGGATTTTTTTTATTAAGTTTTATTACACTTTTAAACAATGTTTCACTCAATCTATAAATCTTATCAAAATATTTATTTAAAGTGCTAATTGAGCTTTTGTTTAAACATTTTCCCAGATTAAGATGCTCTATGTATTGATTGTTCAGATTTGACGAATATTTTTTAGTTACCTTTAAATCACCTATATCCAAACCTTCTTTTCCATTCACATCATTAGGAAAATATCCTCTGTATAGATTTTTATTTTTTTTATTCCATTTTTTTGGTGATAACTTTCTTTTTTTTCTGTCTGGTAAATTAAAAAATTTATTGGCAACCCCACATGTTTTTTTAATTATTTTTAAATTAATTCCATGACCAGTAATTTGAAAAAAACCTACTTTGACACAAGCTTTTTCAATTTCTTTAATTGTTTTAAAAGCACTTTGAGTTTCAAAATTATTTTTAATTAGTGAAGATATATTGATTGTCGGTATATATTTCTTAGTCATCTTCTTACTGGTGTTTCTGTTGCAATATATTGATCTCTAGCTTTTTCTCTTAAGTAAATATAAATTCCAGCAGCTATTATACATGCTACTCCAAAAAATGTTCTTCCTGATGGAATTTCATTGAATAAAAAATATCCAGGTATCATAGACATTATAATTAATGAATATTCAAACAGAGAAACTACAGAAGGTGAAGCAACAATGTAAGCTGAAAATATGCAGAGAAATGCAATAGAGGCAACAAAACCAAAAAATAAGATAAATTTCCAAGTATATTCAATATTTGAAAACCATTCTCTAAAAATAAACTGCGTAGTTGGATCAAAGTTGGGGTTATTCAATTGTCCATTTCCCATGAACAAATAAATCAGACCACATAAAATTAGGGCTATTAAATAAAAATAAAATAATTGAGTATTCACGTCATCTTTATCTGACGTATATTTTGTTATAGTCATTGATGCAGCATAAAAAAATGCACATAATACTGGAAGCAAACTTTTGTATTCAAAGTCAGAAAAGTTTGGGTCTAGTACAATAAAAACTCCTATGAAACCAAATACAATTGCTGACCACCTTCTTATTCCAATAAATTCTTTCAAAAAAAATTTAGCAAAAATAGATACAAAAAAAGGACAAGAAAAAAATAAAGCATTTGCAGTTGCTAGTGGCATGTAAGTAAGAGAGATAAAGAAAGCTGAAAACGCTAAAAAGTGAAGAACCACTCTAATAATTGTCCAAACAGGATAGTATGTTTTTAGTGAAACTTTTTGTTTTCTAAATTTTATGTAACTAAAAAGTAAAATAGCTGCAACAAAATATCTTCCAAAAAAGATTTCATAAAGAGAGGCTTTCTCAAAAATATATTTAATTAAAGAGTCCTGCATCGCAAATAATGTCATTGCAATGATTATTAAAATAATACCTTTAGAATTATTATCTTTTTTCATTTATCTAAGGGGTTTTTCTGTAGCTATAGATTGGTTTTGTACTTTTTCACGCATAAAAATATAAACACCACTTGATACTATTATTAAAATTCCAATCACTGTATTTAATGAAGGTATTTCATCAAAATATAACCATCCTACAAGCGGCGACCAAAATAATATTGAATATTCAAAAGGTGAAACCACTGATGGAGAGGCAATACTATAAGCTGTAAATAAAAAAAAGAAAGCAATAGTAGCTGTAACACCAGTTGCAGTCATTAATAGGATATTGGAATTAAAATCAACAAACCATTCTCTAAATATAAATTGAGAAGCTGGATGATTTGAAGTGTTGTATTGACCGTCACCAATAACAAAATAGAAAATTATACTTAGAATAATTGCACCAATATAAAATGTAAACGTTTGGGTATAAACGCTATCCTTATCAGATGTTTTTTTAATAATGATCATGGATAATGAGTAACAAAACGCACATAAAATAGGTAATAAACTTAAATAGTTAAAATTACTAAAATCGGGATTTAATGTCACATAAACTCCAATAAATCCCACAACCACAGCAGACCATCTTCTTAATCCTATTTCTTCTTTTAAAAAAAAATGAGCAAATATTGTAATTAAAAATGGAGTAACAAAAAATAAAGCTGTAGCAGTTCCAAGTGGTAACACGGTCAAAGAAACATAAAAAGAACTAAAACCAAAGAAAAAAAGTATTACGCGGGTAAAAGTTAAAAGAGGATATTGGCTCTTAAATACTATTGGTTTTTTTGTAATTATTAAAAATAATAAAATAAGCACAAAACTTACCACTGTTCTTATTAAGTAAATTTCATAAAGAGAAACAAAATTATAAATATGCTTCATAATTCCATCCTGTACAGAAAAAACCATCATCGATATTAATATGAAGATTATTCCTTTAGGATTATTGTTTTGAGCGCTCATTTACGCTCTATATCAAAAAAGAATATGTTTTTAAATTTATTAAATTTGTGTCATATTTAATTATGATTTCAGAAGAAGATAAAATAATGATGGAAACCCTTTATTGGTGGGGTATTCCAACTTTATTTAGATGTAAGAATGATCCAGATCCAAAGAATTGTGATATTGCATTGGTAGGTGTTCCTCATAGTACTGGAAATGGAACTACAGAAAGAGATCAGCATTTAGGCCCTAGAGCAGTTAGAAATATTTCTGCAATGCTGAGACGTTCACACTTTGATTATAAAATTGATCCATGGAAAGATAATAAAATACATGACCTGGGAGATGTTCCCTTTCCAGAAGCTAATGATAATGAAAAATGTATAGAAAGAATTTCGGCTTTTTACGATCATATAGAACAAGCTGAAAAACCAGTTGTTTCAATTGGTGGAGATCATTCGGTAACTGGAGGAATTGTTCAAAGTTTAGCAAAAAAGAATTCAAAATTAACTAAAGGAAAAAAAATAACATTCCTACATTTTGATGCCCATACAGATTGTTTTGAAAAATTAGATCATTTTCTAGGTGCAAAAAAATCAGCAGCGCATTGGGCTTCTTATTTAGTTAAACAAGGAAATGTTGATCCACATACAAGTACTCAGATAGGTATAAGAGGAAATCCAAGAACATTAGATTGGTTACAGGCGAGTTACGATATTGGTTATCAAGTGATTACAATGGATGAATACAGAGAGTGGGGTCATGAAAAATGTGTGAAAATGATTTTAGATAGATTAGGAGACAATCCAATTTATGTTACTTTCGATTTAGATTGTTTAGATCCAACAGTTGCACCTGGGGTAGCAAATATAGAACCCGCGTACAAAGGATTTAATATGGATGAAGCACGAAAACTTATTCAATGTTTAAAAGGAAAAAATGTAATTGGTGGAGATGTTGCTTGTTTAATGCCAACAAAAGATAGTCCAAATCAAATTACAGCAATGGTTGCAGCTTCTATAATGTTTGAAATTATTTGTTTAATTTCAGTTTATCGTAACAAGTAATTTTAATTTAAAATAAATTCGGATGCTCTTTCAGCAATCATTAATGTTGGAGCGTTAAGGTTTCCACTTGTAATTTCAGGCATTACAGACGCATCAACTACTCTAAGATTTTCAACACCATGAACTTTTAGTTTTTGATCTACAACAGCCATATTATCTACTCCCATTTTTAAAGTACAAGATGGGTGGTAAGCAGTCTCAGCTTTAGATCTGATGTATTCTTCGAATACCTCATTAGTTTGGGCATGTTCTCCTGGTCCAATTTCTTTTCCTGCAAAAGGCTTCAAAGAGTCTTGTCCTAAAATTTTTCTAGCTACATGAATACATTCTATTGTTTGTTTTAAATCATCCTCATGTTCTAGATAATTAAATTGAATTTTTGGATAATCATAAGGGTTTGAGCTGTTTAAAGTTATATGACCTCTACTTTTTGGATGGTTTGGACTTGCATGTAACTGGTAACCATGACTATCTGGATCAACTAATCCATGATCGATTACAAAGGCAGGAAAAAAATGAAATTGAATATTTGGATACTCTCTTTCTGGAGATGATTTACAAAATCCTCCAGCTTCCAAGAAAGAAGTAGAACAAGGACCACTTCTATTCAAAAACCATTGAATTCCAATTCTAACCATATTTAACTTATTAACGTATGAGTATAAGGTGTCTTTAGTTTTGCATTCTTGCTGAACATAAGTTTCTAAGTGATCTTGTAAGTTTTTTCCAACACCCTCTAAGTTATGAACAACATCAATTCCTTTATCTTTTAAGTGTTGGCTTGGACCAATTCCAGAAAGCATTAGTAATTGCGGTGAATTAATTGCACCTCCGCTTAAAATTACTTCTTTATTGGCATAAATCTTTTCGACTTTATTTTTTATTTTTACTTCAATTCCAATTGCTTTTTTTCCATCAAAAATAATTCTTTCAACAAAAGCTTCTGTAAATACTTTAAGGTTTTTTCTTTTTTTAGCAGGATTTAAATAATACTTAGATACACTTGCTCTCTCTCCTTTATGGATAGTAACATCGTACATTCCAAAACCTTCTTGTTCTTTACCATTCATGTCATTATTTATTTTGTAACCTGCTTCACCAGCTGAATCGACAAATGCTTTGAATAAAGGGTTTTTATTTTTAGATTGGTTTACTGGTAGTATTCCACTGCCACCCCGATATTCATTTTCTCCTTCAGACCATGTTTCAATTTTTTTAAAATAGGGAAGAACTTTTTCATAAGACCAATCTTCCAATCCAAATGATGCCCATCTTTGATAATCATTCGGATTACCTCTTACGAATACCATTCCATTATGCGCAGAACATCCACCAATCATTTTTCCTCTAGGACAGAATAATCTTCTGTTATGCAAGTGAGGTTCTGGTTCTGAATAATATTTGTAGTTATACTTTGGATCATGCATTGTGTATAAAATTGCAAGTGGCATGTTGACTTTCCAGATATCACTGGGTTTCCCAGCTTCAAATATGGCTACATTGTTTTGATCATTTTCTGTTAATCGATTTGCAAGTACACAGCCTGCACTTCCAGCGCCAATGATTAAATAATCGAAATTCATATAAGTTTTGAACTTAACAACTTTTCATAGTCATGAATAGATTTCATTTTTATGTCAGTTCTTTTAGCGGCCTCGTCAAACTTTCGGACTAGAATTGATGGCTTAAAGTAAGATTTATTCTCAAACTTTTTACTTTCTTTGTCATTTAAAACTCCGCCTTGTAATTTGAGGCTTATTTTTGACGCATCTGATAAAAAGTCAAAATATTTTTTGTCTCGAGCCAAATAACGTTTAGCCAAAACATGGTATTTAATTGGCTCAACAATTTTTTGTCCAAAAAATTTTTTTAAATACTGATATCCAATATTTTCATGCTCTCCATCTAATTTATTTTTAACTAATTCTTCAGGATCTTCTAAAAGAAAATGACCATAGTCATGAAGTAAACATGCGCAAATTAAATCATCATTACATTTAGCTTTTTCAGCAAGCATTGCTGACTGAATCATATGTTCTGACATAGTTACTTTCTCACCAATGTATAAAGATTTATTATTTATAAAATTTGAAATGATTTTATAAATTATCTTCATTTATTATTGCGGATGATCCCCTTCAACAGCTATACGATCCATTACTCTTTCAAAACCAAGCCCTTTATTTGGATAAAAATCAGCAATAGCATAATGTTGAACACTTCTATTATCCCAAATAGCCACTGCATTTTCGGTCCATTTAAATCTACAAGTAAGATCTAATCTTGCCTGATGTTCAAATAAATAATTTAATATCTCTTTACTTTCTTCTTTGTCCATACCAATAATTTCTTTTGTGTAAGTCCAATTTACAAAAAGAATTTTTTTACCTGTTTCTGGATGAGTTCTTAAAATTGGATGAGTGTTTGAGTATTCATCCATATTTCCATTACTTTGCATTGCTTTATATTTATCAAGGAAAAACCCACCTCCAAGTGAAGAATGAACTGCTTTTTTATTTTTGATTTTATTTTTTATCTCTTCTTCTAGAGTCTCCCACGCAAGTTCCATGTTTGAGAAAACAGTATCTCCTCCAACTGGTGGAATTTTAATTGATTTTAAAATTACAGCTTTAGTTGGTTTTTCGTTATAGCTAACATCTGAATGCCAACCTTCACCCCATTGTGTTTTTTCTTCAGGTTTTTTTATTATTCTTATTATTTCAGGGAATTCACTTAAACCTCTCACATAAGCATGTGTTTCTAATGGTCCAAATTTTGAAGCTAGAGCAACATGTTGTTCTGATGTCAAAGGTTGATTTCGAAAAAAAATAACTTTGTGTTCTAATAATAAGTTATTTATTTTTTTAAAATTTTCATCTGAAACGTCAGTCAAGTCAATTCCACTTATTTCAGCACCTAATGCTCCTGATAATAATTTTACATCAATCATTTTTTAAGTTTTCCAATAATGGATAAATTGTCAGAATTAAATTCATTTTTATTTTCATTTATAAAGTCATCCATAATTTTAATTTTTTCATCTTCAAATTCTGTAACTTTTCTTTTACTAAGATCAATATAAAGCGCTAACATTTCAATAGTTGCCGATA
>CACJSX010000009.1 GCA_902596185.1 uncultured Pelagibacteraceae bacterium | reverse complement strand
GATAAGATTAACAAGATGGGTTTTAAATATTTTGGAATTGGAAGATAATATTAATTTAATTCAAAAATTGCATCAACCTCAACTGATACACCTAAGGGCAAACTATTAGTGCTTATAGCAGCTCTTGTATGCATGCCAGCTTCACCAAAGATTAAAGCAATTAGATCAGATGCTCCATTTATAACTTTTGGCTGATCAGTAAACTCGTCAGTAGAATTTACAAATCCAGTTAATTTAATACATGATTTTATTTTATTTAAATCTCCATTACACGCACTTTTGGCCTGTGATACTATACTTAAAGCACATCTTTCAGCAGCCTTATATCCATCCTCAGTAGATAATTCTTTACCCAACTTACCTTTAATTAATTCTTCATTTTCCGAAATTGAAATTTGACCTGAAATGTATAATAGTTTTCCTGCTATTTTCGTTGCTACGTATGAACCAACTGGAGCTTTTGGCTCTGGAAGTTTTATATTGTTTTTAATTAGACTCTCTTCAAAATTCATTTTTCTTTTTTCTTAAACCAATCAGTTAAATATTTTTTTTCTTTAATATTATTAGTATCAAGACCAAAAACTGATGTTTTCTTTTTAACTTTTCCACCTAAGCATTTTAAATACTCTTTAGATAATTTTTTATATGAAGAACAATTTTCATTTGCTAGAGAATAATTATTTATAAAAAAAGATAGGATTATTAGTAAGAATATTTTTTTCATTTAGCTTTTCTTTTTTTTTGCTTCTTATTCTTATCGTATTCTCTTCTTTTCTCAATAAGAATTAGAGCATCTTCCATTGTGATTTCAGTTGGGTCTTTTTCCTCAGGTATTGTTGCATTTAAAGATTTGTATTTTATATAAGGTCCGTATTGTCCTTTCATTATTCTCACGGGTTTCTTATCTTCAGGGTGTTCACCCAAGTCTTTAATAATTGATGATGACATTCTGCCTGGTTTTGCTTCAGCAATAAGTGTAATAGCTCTGTTTAATCCTATAGAAAAAATTTCATCGACGTTTTCTATTCTTGCCGATTTATTCTCGCATTTCAAATAAGGACCAAATCTCCCTGTATTTAAGGTGATTTCTTTTTGATTCTCTGGATTAATACCAAGTGATTTAGGAAGTGAGCATAAAAATTTAGCTTTTTCTAAATCTACACTTTCTAATTCAATTCCTTTTGGAATTGATACATTTTTTAATAGTTCATTTACTTCAGGCTTCTTTTTTTTTGTTTTTTTTCTCTTTTTAGGTTTTTCTTCTTCAATATTTTCTTCAAGAATCCTCTCATATTGGAGATAAGGACCAAACCTTCCATTTTTAAGAAAAATATCATTTCCATTTTCATGTTTTCCAAGAAATTTTGGTTCAGCAAGTTGTGATTGAGCAGCCGCTTTAGCTTTTGATAGTGGTCTTGTAAATTTACATTCTGGATAGTTTGAACATCCAATAAACGCACCTCCTCTAAAACTGTTTTTTAAACTAAGGGAACCTGTGTCACATAACTGACATTTTCTAACTATCTTTCCTTCTTTATCAGTGTCAAATATCAATGCTCCCAAACTTTCATTTAAGAGATCTAAAACCTCTCTAGTTCTTTTTTCTTTTACCTCTGAAACATTACTATTAAAATCTTTCCAAAACATTTCTAGAACTTTTAACCAACTTTCTTTTCCAGAAGTTATTTCATCTAGTTGATCCTCTAATCCAGCTGTAAAGTTATAATCCACATACTTTGAAAATAGTTTTTCTAAAAACGCAGAAATTAATTTACCTCTGTCAGTTGGGAAAAATCTTTTATTAACTATTTCTGCATAACCTCTATTTGCTATTGTTGAAATTATACTTGCATAAGTTGAAGGCCTTCCAATTCCTAACTCTTCTAATTTTTTAACCAAACTCGCCTCAGAGTAACGTGGGGGAGGTTGGGTAAAATGTTGTTCATCAATAAGAGCTTCTATATTAATTGGTCCTTTTGACATCTCAGGTAAAATTTGCTCATCATCATCTTTGCCTTGATTTGAATAAACTTTTAAAAATCCATCAAATTTCAAAACCGATCCGCTTGATTTACATATAGTTTTACTGTCTTCAGATTCAATCGTTATTGTATTTCTATCAAATTTTGCTGTTTCCATTTGAGAAGATAGAGCTCTAGACCAAATTAAAGAATATAATTTTTGCTGGTCAGAACTTAAATACTTTTTAATAGAATCTGGATTTTTATTAATATCAGTTGGTCTTATTGCTTCATGAGCTTCCTGAGCGTTTTTTGCTTTTTTTCCTGAGTAATTATTTCGATTTTCTGGCAAGTATTCGTTACCATATTCTTTTTTAATAAAATTTCTAAAATCAGTAACAGCATCAGCTGATAAATTAGTTCCATCCGTTCTCATATAAGTAATTAGCCCAACTGTATCTCCCTCAATTTCTATTCCTTGATAAAGTTTTTGTGCTATTTGCATTGTTCTTGATGCACCAAAACCCAATCTACTAGAAGCAACTTGTTGAAGTGTTGATGTAGTAAAGGGTCCCGAGGGATTTCTGCTAACAACTTTTGAGGAAATATCAGTTATGTTAAATTTTTTGTTCTTAATATTATCAATTGCCTTTTCAATTTCTTCTTTTTTTTTAAATGAAAATTTTTCAATTTTTTCTCCATCAAGTTGAGAAATACTTGCTGTAATATTGCTTTTGTTTTTATCCTGAAAATTAATACTTAAAGTCCAAAATTCTTCTGGCTTGAATAATTCAATTTCATGCTCTCTTTCAGTGATCAATTTCAGCGCTACAGATTGAACTCTACCGGCAGATTTTGAACCAGGTAGTTTAGTCCAAAGTATTGGTGATATATTAAATCCCACCAAATAATCTAGTGCTCTTCTAGCCATGTATGCATCGACTAATAAGGGCTCAATCTGTCTTGGATTTTCAATACCATGAGTGACAGCTTTTTTTGTTATTTCGTTAAATACAACACGTTCAATTTCTTTATCCTTTAAAAGTTTTTTTTCATCTAAATATTCTTTTACATGCCATGCTATTGCTTCACCCTCACGATCTGGGTCAGTAGCAAGAATTATTTTTGAAGAATCTTTCGCAGCATCAGTAATTTCTTTTAAATATTTTTTTGAAAAGCTATCAACTTCCCATTCCATTTTAAAATTTTGATCAGGATCAACTGATCCATTTTTTGAAGGAAGATCTCTAATATGACCATAGCTAGCTAAAACGGTATAGTTATCACCTAAATATTTATTAATTGTTTTCGCTTTAGCAGGGCTTTCAACTATGACTAGATTCATAAAATAACAAACTACTCAAAAGAGTTTGATAGTCAAATTAATAAATTTTTGTCTTAGTTTCTTCTTTATTTTTCAAGCGTTTAATATTTTCTCTGTGGGTAAAAAATATTAAAATAAACATTATTACGTAAAAAAATACATTTTCTGAACCCTCAAAAATTAAAATATAAACAGGTGTAGAAAGTGATCCTATCAAGGAAGATAAAGAAGAATATTTAGAAATGAAAAAAATTATTAACCAACAAATACCAAACACTAAACCAAAAATAATATTTAAAGAAAAAAGTATCCCAACATATGTTGCTACACCTTTGCCACCTTTAAATTTTAACCATACTGGAAACACATGACCTATAAAAGCGCATAAAGCTGATATATATAATGCATCAGGAAAATTTATTTTAACGTATAAAACAGGTATTACTGCCTTTAACACATCAAGTATTAGTGTTGAATAACCAATTAACTTGTTACCAGTTCTTAAAGCATTTGTTGCGCCAATATTACCAGAACCGATTTCTCTAATATCTTTTTTTAAAAATACTTTGGTTAAAATTAATCCAAAAGGAATTGATCCCATTAGGTATGAGATTATACCTATTATAAAAAGTTCCATTTTTATATTTTAAATAATTCTATACCTTTTACAAATGTATTGGTTACTTTTCCTTGAAGTTTCTTATCTTCAATTGAAGTATTTTTAGATTTAGAGATTAAATTTTCTTTTTTTACAATCCATGGTTTATTGATATCTACTATACAAAAATCCGCATCATTACCAAT
The DNA here is from genome assembly GCA_902596185.1 of uncultured Pelagibacteraceae bacterium. Taxonomy (GTDB): domain Bacteria; phylum Pseudomonadota; class Alphaproteobacteria; order Pelagibacterales; family Pelagibacteraceae; genus Pelagibacter. The sequence continues at coordinate 29,568 of CACJSX010000009.1, read as the reverse complement.
AGACAGGTTTCCTTTATTTATATTTAATATTTTTGCTGGGTTAGAGGTTAAAGCTTGAATTATAGTTTCAAGTTTTACGGATCCATTATGAAACAATTCTAAACTTAAAGATAACAATGTTTCAATACCAGATGCACCTGTTGCAGCTTGCGCAAAAGTTAATCTTTTAGATTCTTCATCTTCAGGTTTATGGTCAGAAACAATTACATCAATAGTTTTATCTTTTAATCCTTGAACTAAAGCTTCTCGATCTTCTTCTCTTCTTAGTGGAGGTGATAATTTTAAAAATGTTCTAAAATCTCCAATGTCGTTTTCATTTAATGAGAGATTATTTATTGATACACCACAAGTAAATTTAACATTTTGTTTGCGTTCCTTAATTATATCAACAGATTTCCCTGCTGATAGTTGAGATATATGATATCGACATTTAGTTTTTTCTAAGAGAGCAAGATCTCTTTCTATTATTATTCTTTCAGCAATATCTGGTATACTTGATAAGCCTAGTTTTGTTGCAATAATACCAGAATTAATCATTCCATTTTTAGCCAAATCGTAATCTTCAGCATGTTGCATTATAAGACACCCCAAATCTTTGGCTGAATTCATAATTCTAGACATAAGTCTAGTATTTTGAATTGTTTTAACTCCATCAGTAAATGCTATAATTCCTTTTTTAGCTAGTAACCCAAATTCAGTCATATTGGTACCATCAGTTTTTTGAGTTAATGAAGCGCAAGGAAAGATATTTATTTTAGACTTATCACGTCCTCTTCTTTTTAAAAAATCTACAATTGATACATTATCTATAATTGGGTCTGTATTAGGCATCGTTACAACTGAGGTAACTCCACCAGACAATGCTGCATTACTCAAAGTTCTAAAATTTTCTTTATATTCATATCCTGGTTCGCCTACAAAAACTCTCATATCTACTATACCAGGGAATATATATTTACCTTTTAAGTCAGTAGGCTTTTCTCTAGTTGGTAAATTATTTGTATTTACCTTTTTTCCTACAGCTTCTATCTTTCCGTCTTCTCCAATTATTAATCCACCATTTTCATTTATGGAATTATGAGGATCTATAATGTTTGCATTTATAAAGTATTGTTTTTTCATTTATTCACAAAATATTTTTAAACATGCCATTCTTACAGCAACACCTAATTCAACTTGTTCTTTAATTACACTTTTGTTTATGTCATCTGCTAATCTTGTATCAATTTCAATTCCTCTATTCATTGGACCAGGATGCATAATTAAAGCATCTGACTTTGCATGATCAAGTTTATCTGGCGTTAACCCATAATATTCATAGTATTCTCTATTCGATGAAAGATATGAACTGGTCATTCTTTCATTTTGTAATCTAAGCATCATTACAATATCACAATCTTTAAGACCTTTTTTCATCTCAGTAAAAGTATTCACACCAAACTTTTCAATTTCTTTTGGCATAAGATTAGATGGCGCAACTATATTAACTTCTGCTCCTAACATTGTAAGAAGATAAATATTTGATCTAGCCACTCTCGAATGAAGTATGTCTCCACATATAGCTATTTTTAATCCCTGAATTTTTTTTTTTCGATTTCTAATTGTTAATGCATCTAATAACGCTTGAGTAGGATGCTCACGTCTGCCATCACCAGCGTTTAGAACTACACAATTAACTTTTTGAGATAATAGATTACAAGCACCAGAGTCTTGATGTCTGATCACAATTATATCAGGATGCATTGCATTTAAGGTCATGGCTGTATCAATCAAAGTTTCACCTTTTTTAATGGCTGAGTTACTCATATTCATTGACATAACATCCGCACCAAGTCTTTTTCCAGCAAGTTCAAATGAGCTTTGAGTTCTAGTTGATGGCTCAAAGAATAAGTTTATTTGTGTTTTACCTCTTAACACATCAATTTTTTTATTTTTACTCTGATTTAATTTTATAAAAGCTTCTGACTCATCCAATATATGATTAATATCGCTTACTGATAAATCTTGGATACCTAACAGATGTTTTTGTGAAATTTTAATAGCTTTATTGGTTTTAATTGCCATTAAAATTAACTCTATAGCTATAAAGCCCCTAAATGGCAAGGATTAATTATTTAAATAATCTATAGCTCCTTGAAGAATAAATGCAGCTGCATTTTGATCTATGTTTTTTTCACGTTTAGAAACATTAACATCAAGCTGACTAGATAGATTAAATGCCCCAACAGTTGAAAGTCTTTCATCCCATAAGCAAACATCTACATTAACATTTTGCTCTATATTTTTTGATACATCACTTACTGATTGAGCAGAAGGACCTAATGAACCATCCATGTTAATTGGATATCCAATGATAATTCCTTTAATATTGTTTTCCTCTATTATTTTTTTCAATTCGTTGATTAGATCATCATTATTGGTTTTATTGATTGTTTTAAAAGGTGTGGCTATTGACTGTTTTTCATCACAAATTGATACACCGATTCTTTTTGAACCAAGATCTAAACCAATCAATCTAGAGGTTTCAGACTGTTTTTTTTTGAATTCTTCAATAGTGATCATATTGTATATTTTAAACTTAAGTGATAGTTTGCGACATATTTAAATACCATATGAGCATCGATCTTAAAACAATAAAGCACATATCTAAACTATCAAGAATTTCTGTAGATGAGAAAAAAGCAGAGAAACTTGCAGGAGATTTAAATTCAATTTTCGATTTTATTGAAAAACTTAACGAATTAAAAACTGACAATGTTGAACCATTAACTTCTGTTGCTGAAACAACTCTAAAACTAAGATCAGATGAAGTAAAAAGCAAAAACTTAAGAGATCAAGTAATAAAAAATTCCCCTAAGGAAAATGAAGATTATTTTGTAGTACCAAAGGTAATTGAATAATGTCAGATATAACTAAACAATCATTATCTGAGTTAGTAGAAAATATAAAAAGTAAAAAACTTTCCTCAAGTGAAGTTACTAAAGCATTTGTGGAAAGATCAGAAAAATCAAAAGAATTAAATGCATATATAACTGAAGATTATGCAAATGCTTTTAATAAAGCAAAGAAGTTTGATGAAAAACCTAATCTTGACCTGAAATTGCCTGGCATTCCAATGGCTGTAAAAGATTTATTTTGCACAAAAGATTTAAGAACCACAGCGGGTAGTAAGATTTTAAATAACTTCGTTCCAACTTACGAGTCAACTGTCACACAAAATATTTGGAATGAAGGAGCTATACTAATGGGTAAATTAAATTGTGATGAATTTGCAATGGGTTCATCTAATGAAACTAGTTTTTTTGGTAATGTACAAAACCCAATTGATAAGAATTTAGTTCCGGGAGGTTCTTCTGGTGGATCGTCTTCTGCTGTAGCAGCTCAATTAACACCAATAACTATTGGAACAGATACAGGTGGATCTATAAGACAACCTGCTTCATTTACAGGAACTGTTGGATTAAAACCCACTTATGGTAGTTGCTCTCGATATGGAATTGTAGCATTTGCATCATCTCTAGATCAGGCTGGGCCAATGGCGCAAAATGTTAAAGATTGTGCATTGTTACAGGAAGTTATTAGTACTTATGATGAAAAAGATTCTACATCAATAGACTTCAAAAGAAACGAGCACAGCAAAGAATTAACAAAAGATATTAAAGGTAAAAAAATAGGAATACCTAAAGAATATAGAGTAGATGGCATGCCTAAGGAAATAGAGGACCTTTGGAAAAAAGGTATTGAATATGCAAAAGATTGTGGTGCTGAGATTATCGATATATCTCTACCTCATACTAATTATGCTCTACCAACTTATTACATAGTAGCACCAGCAGAGGCTTCATCTAATTTGGCCAGATACGACGGTGTTAAATATGGTTTTAGAGCAGAAGGGGAAAATCTTATTGATATGTATGAAAAAACAAGATCTGAAGGATTTGGTACCGAAGTTCAAAGAAGAATAATGATTGGAACTTATGTTTTATCTTCAGGATATTATGATGCTTATTATCTTAAAGCTCAAAAGGTAAGAAAACTTATTAAAAATGATTTTGATGATGCTTATGAAAAAGTAGATGCAATTCTAACCCCATCCACTCCAAGTTCAGCTTTTAAAATTGGTGAAAAAACAAATGATCCAGTTTCAATGTATTTAAACGATATTTTTACTGTTCCTGTAAATTTAGCAGGTTTACCTGGAATTTCTATACCTGCAGGCCATGATGCTAAAGGGTATCCATTAGGATTACAGATAATTGGTAAAGCTTTTGATGAACAAAATATTTTAAACATTGCGTATGCTATGGAAGAAAAAATTAATTTTAAAAACAATATTACTGATTGGTGGATTAAGTGAGTAAGAACAAATCTGAATATCTAATTAATAGACATGATAATCAATATGAAGTTGTCATTGGTTTAGAAGTTCATGCACAAGTTACATCGGAGTCAAAATTATTCTCAACATCAGCGACCAAATTTGGAGCTGAGCCAAATACTCAAGTAAGTTTAGTTGATGCAGCATTTCCAGGAATGTTGCCAGTAATAAACGAGTATTGTGTAAAACAAGCTATCAAAACAGGAATTGGTTTAAAAGCTAAAATCAATAAGAAATCTGTCTTTGATAGAAAAAATTATTTTTATGCTGACTTACCTCAGGGGTATCAAATCTCACAATTCAAAGATCCAATTGTAGGTGAGGGTAAAGTAATACTTGATATGCCAGATGGTCAAAAAGAGGTAGGTATAGAAAGATTACACTTGGAGCAAGATGCGGGCAAAAGCATTCATGATCTAGATCCTAAAAATACTTTTGTAGATTTAAATAGATCAGGTGTGGCCTTAATGGAGATTGTAAGTAAACCTGACCTAAGATCCCCAGATGAAGTAAATGCATATATTAAAAAATTAAGATCTATAATGAGATATTTAGGAACTTGTGATGGAAATATGCAGGAAGGATCTTTAAGAGCAGATGTAAATGTATCTGTTAGAAAAAAAGGTTCAAAAGAGTTTGGAACCCGATGCGAGATTAAAAATGTTAACTCAATAAAATTCATGCAGATGGCAATTGAATACGAAGCTAATAGACAAGTAGATTTAATTGAGGATGGTCAAACGATTGATCAAGAAACAAGACTTTTTGACACTAAAAAGAATGAAACTAGATCAATGAGATCAAAAGAAGATGCTCATGATTATAGATATTTTCCAGATCCAGACTTATTGCCATTAGTGGTTTCAGATGATTTTATTGAAAAATTAAAATCAGAAATTCCAGAGCTTCCAGATGAAAAGAAAAAAAGATTTATAGATAAATTCAAATTATCACCTTACGAAGCAAATATTTTAGTTTCTGATAATGAAACATCAAATTACTTTGAAAATGTAATTAAGAAATCTGATGTAAAACTTGCAACAAATTGGATAATTGGTGAATTATTTGCAGCGTTAAATGAAAAAAATTTAGAAATAACAGAAAGCCCTATAAGTGCAGGTAACTTATCAAAGTTAATTAATTTAATTAAAGATGGAACAATCTCTGGAAAAATTGCAAAAACAGTTTTCGAACAAATGATGGAAGGAGATAAGGATCCTAAAAAAATTGTTGAAGAAAAAGGTTTAAAACAAGAAAGTGATCCAAAAGCACTTGAGGCACTGATAGATAAGGTTATTGATGATAATAGAGATAAAGCCACTGAATATAAATCAGGTAAAGTTAAATTATTTGGTTTCTTTGTAGGTCAAGTAATGAAAGTTTCTGGAGGAAAAGCAAATCCTCAATTAGTCAATGAGATTTTAAAGAAAAAACTTTAGAATTTATGGGTTCAGACCTAAACATAACTAAAGAACTCCAAGAGTACATTTTAAGTCATGGATTTGACTTACATCCAGTCCAAAAAGAAATAATTGATTACAACGAATCTCTTGGTGATATCAAAAGAATGCAAATCTCAATTTCACAAAGTCAATTTCTGCATTTAATTATAAAAATTTCAAATATCAAAAAAGTTTTAGAGATAGGTACATTTACAGGATTAAGTACGTTATCTATGGCTTTGGCATTATCAGATGACGGCAAAATAATTGCTTTAGATAAAAATGAAGAAACTAATAAAGTTGCAATAGATTTTTTTAAAAAAGCTAATCAATACCATAAAATAAAAACATTAATTAAACCTGCTTTAGAAAGTTTAGATGAAATTAAAAATGAAAAGTTTGATTTAGTTTTTATCGATGCTGATAAAATGAATTATATTGAATACTATGAACGTTCTTTACAATTATTGAACAAAAATGGTCTAATAATCATTGATAATGTTTTATGGTATGGAGAAGTTGTGAATGAAAATAATAATGATAAATTTACCAAAAATATTAAAGAGTTTAATAGCCATATCTCAAAGGATACAAGGGTTGAAAAGTTAATAATTCCTCTTGGTGATGGAATGACTGTTTGTAGAAAATTATAATGTTTGAAGTAGTTGGCTTTTATAAATTTGTTAAAATTACTTATCTTAAGAAAAAACAAAAAGTTTTGTTTGAAACTTTAAAAAAGAAAAATATTAGAGGTACTATAATTATCTCTAAAGAAGGGGTAAATGGAACCATTTCTGGTAAAGCTGCAGACATTAAATTCACAATTAACAATTTTAAAAGAACTCTTAAATTTAAAGATTTTAACAGTAGTAATGTCTCTAAAAGCTCATTCCAACCATTTCACAAACCTAAAGTAAAAATTAAAAATGAAGTTGTTCCTATGAATTTAATTTTAAATAAAAGAATAAAGAAAAAGGATAGCCATGTAGATCCAATTAAGTGGAATAAGCTGATTAAAGAAAATGATACTATTCTTATTGATGCGAGAAAACCATTTGAGTACGATGTTGGCACATTTAAGGGAGCAATCAATCCTGATGTTGATAACTTTAGAGATTTTCCAAAATATCTAAAAAAATTAAAAAAAAATCAACCTATAGCTATGTTTTGTACTGGTGGAATTCGTTGTGAAAAGGCATCTGTATATTTAGAGAAAAAAGGTTTTAATAATATTTACCAGTTAAATGGTGGAATTTTAAATTATCTTAAAAAAACTAATAAGAAAAAAAGTTTATGGAAAGGTGAATGTTTTGTTTTTGATAACAGAATTAGTTTAAAACATGGTCTAAAAGTTGGTTCTTACTCAATGTGCAGTGGTTGTAGGAAGCCTATTTCTCTTAAGGATAAAAAATCAAAAAAATATGAAGAGGGTGTTTCATGTCCAAATTGTCACGATAATCTAACAGATCATCAAAAATCAAGATTTAGAATGAGACAAAAACAAATTAATCTTGCTAAAGAAGTAGGAAAAAGACATATCTTCCAAAAAGAGTATTAACAAATCTTAAATTAATGAATTTATTAAAAGATGAAGTTTCGTTGTTAGTAAGAAAACTTGCTGTACCAGCAAGTGTAGGAACTTTATTCCAAACACTTTATACAATCGTAGATACTTTTTATGCAGGAAAAATATCGCCAGAAGCCTTATCTGCTTTGAGTAAGTCTTTTCCGATATATTTTTGTATTATTGCGACATCCATTGGAGTTACCGTAGCGGGAACATCATTGATTGGTAGCAGTATCGGAGAAAAAAACGAAAAAAATGTTTTAAGTTATTTTGGAAATGTAATCATTTATTCTATTATAATCTCGGTAGTTGTATCTATTTTAGGATTTGCTTTTGGTGAAAAGATATTCTTATTAATGAATTCCTCTCAAGAAGTAACAATTCTTGGACTCGAATATATAAATATAATTTTTTTAGGTACGATATTATTTATTTTAGTAGTAGCATTAAATTCATTTTTACACGCAGAGGGAGATACTAAAACTTACAGAAATGTTCTAATATTTTCTTTTTTATTAAACATTATTTTAAATCCAATTTTTATTTTTGGTTTTTTATTTATACCACCATTGGGAATAACTGGTATTGGGATAGCAACTTTAATTGCTCAATTTGTATCTTTTTTTGTTATTCTGATAAAAATATTAAATAATCAAAGGATTAAACAAATAACTTTAAACCATTTCAAAGCTAAATTTTTTTTCTTAAAAAATATTTTTTTTCAATCAATGCCAATTACAATTGCCATATTAGGGTATTCTATTGCTGCAACAATTGTTTTTACATATGTTGGATTATTTGGTGAATATGCTGTAGCAGGATATGGATCTGCCACAAGAATTGAGCAAGTAGTTTTGTTACCAATATTAGGAATTAATACAGCAATAATTTCTATAATAGCGCAAAATATTGGAGCAAAATATTACGATAGAGTGGAGCAATCCTATTTTACCTCAATAAAATACGGTCTATTTATAATGTTAATAGCTGGTGTAGTTATTTTTATAAGTGCTGACATTGTTCCTAAATTCTTTTCTTCAAATCCAGATGTAATTATGCATTGCTCGATGTACCTTAAGATTTCTGCATTTATTTTACCTGCTTATCCAATATTTTTCTTATCAAATGGATTTTTTATGGCTTTAAAAAAATCTGAAAAAGCCATGGTTAATAATATTGCCAGAAATGTTATAGTACCAGTTTTATCCTTTTACATTGCAAAGTATTTAAATGCAGATTTTAAAACTTTTTTTTATATTTGGGCTATTTTTCAATGGTTGATATCATTAATGTTACTATTTTATGTTAAATATTATATTAAACATAAATTAGCTAATATTTAATTTTTTTTTAAATATGTTTTTTACAAAAAGGAAAGCGATAATTTTAATTATAATCTGTTCGATTTTTTTTATTCTCACATATAACGATGTTAGGTCTGAAGAGACTAAAGAAATTTCTGGAAATGCTCAAATTATTGATGGTGATACAATAAAAATAAACTCAAAAAAGATAAGATTGCATGGAATTGATGCACCTGAATTCAAGCAAATGTGTAAAAAACCATATTTAACAATAATTTTTTTTACTTTTACTAAAGATTATCCATGTGGAAAAATTTCAACTCAAAAATTACAAAAAAAAATAAATAACAAAGTAATAACTTGTAAAATTTTGGATATTGACAGATATAAAAGATTAATTGGAGAGTGTTATAAAAGAAATTTAAATCTGAATTCTTGGCTAGTTTCAAACGGTTATGCAGTAGCTTATAGAAAGTACTCAAAAAAATATATATCAAACGAAATTAATGCTAAAAATGAAAAAAAAGGCCTTTGGCAAGGCAAATTTGAAATGCCATGGGACTTTAGAAGAAAAAAATAAGTTTATAATCTTGAAGCACAGTCTTCAATCCATGAGAAAAGGTGTTCAGCAAAAGATCTTCTAACAAACAGATTTAAAATATTTTCATCTTTATGGTGCAGAATTACATCCACATGATTTAAAACTGTCTGAGTTGTTGATCCTTTTTTTTCTTTAAATTCATTAAAATTATAGGGAGATCCTGCTGAAAAGATTTCATAGACATTTTCACCTTTAAGTTCTAATTGAACAAATTGATCTGTTACATCTATAACAGCACCTAAATTTGTTTTTGAAATACTATTAAATAACATTTCATATAGATCGGATTTGTTAGTGTCTTTACTTGCCAGCTCATTTGAGATTATCATCCATTCGTCTGGACTAAGCCATATTGCTGTTAATTTATCACTACTTGTTGAAGTGTTTGCTTCTGTAGGTAAGATCATATTAAGATTTTTACCAACATTAGTTAAAAATTCTCTTTTTTTACCTCTCAAATTAATTTTTATTACTGGAGAGATTTCCTTTACAGAAATACTTTCTTGCTTAATTTCATTTTTAATAACTGAATTATAGTTAAGCATTTAACCTCTGATTTTTCTCATCATAAAATACTGGATTCGCAATAGTGACATTAATATTTTTATTTTCCATGGGCACAAAAAGTTTTTTTCCCATCATATCTTTTCCACCTCTAACTACTGCAAGGGCTATTGATTTCTTTAGGTTTGGACTGAAATAACTTGATGTTACATGTCCAAGCATTTCAACCGGACTTTGATTTAACTCAGAAACTATTTGTGCTCCTTCTTCTAAAACAATATTTGGATCATCAGTTAATAAACCTACTAATTGCTTTCTATCTTCTCTCATTGTATCAGATCTATAAAGAGATCTTTTTCCTATGAAATCGTATTTCTTCTTGCTTACTATCCAATCCATTTGAAGATCGATAGGAGTCATTGTTCCATCTGTATCTTGACCAACAATGATAAAACCTTTTTCTGCCCTTAATAAGTGCATTGTCTCAGTTCCATAAGGAGTAATATTAAACTCTTGACCTGCTTCCATGCATTTTTTCCATAAATCTTTTCCATAACTTGCTTGAACATTGATTTCGTAGCTATGTTCGCCAGTAAAACTAATCCTCATTATTCTGCACTGAATGCTTCCAATATTTGCTTCTTTGAATGACATGTGAGGAAAATTTTCATCTGATAAATCTAAATCAGGAATTATTTTTTTTAGAATTTTTTTACTATTAGGTCCGCATAAACTAGCTGTAGCATAATGATCTGTTACAGAGGTTAAGTAAACATCAAGCTCAGGCCATTCTGTTTGAAGATAGTCTTCAAGTTTACCCAAAACATTTGCTGCTCCACCAGTTGTTGTGGTCATGATGTAATGATTTTCACCTAATCTTGTTGTGACTCCATCATCATAAACCATACCATCCTCATTTAGCATTAGGCCATATCTACATTTTCCTATAGCTAATTTTGACCAAGCATTTGTATAAACTCTATTTAAAAATTCAGAAGCATCACTTCCTTGAATATCAATTTTACCAAGAGTAGAGGCATCTAATATACCTGCACTTTCTCTTGCAGCTTTACTTTCTCTTTGTACTGCTTGATGCATAGTTTCTCCGTTAATAGGGTAGTACCATGCTCTCTTCCATTGACCGACATTTTCAAATTCAGCTTTATTTTCAACATGCCAATCATTCATTGATGTTCTTCTAAAAATATCAAAAAACTTTCCTACATTTCGACCCACAATAGTTCCAAATGTTAATGGTGTGTAAGGAGGTCTAAAAGTAGTTGTACCTAGTTCAGCCATTTTAACGCCTGCTGTGTCTGCAATTATTCCCAATGCATGCATATTTCCTAGTTTACCTTGATCAGTTCCCATACCCGTAGTCGTGTATCTTTTAACATGTTCGATTGATCTAAAACCTTCTCTTAAGGCTAGTTTGATATCTTTAGCAGTTGCATCGTTTTGATAATCTACAAATGGTTTAGTTTTGCCCAACGGTTTATCAGAAGGTAGCAACCAAATATTTCTTTTTGAATTTTCCTGATCAATCTCAACTTTAACATTATCTAAATCTGTTTCCTTAATATTTAAGTTATCTTTAAGTTTTTGATTTAAATTTTTAATAATTTCATCAATCTTAAAATCTCCTCCACAAGATCCTACACTTATTTGTTCAGATTTATTCTGATTTGGTAAGAACACATTTTTTTCTTCATTAAACTTAAGTTTACTTCCTGATTGTGTATATAAATGTACAGCAGGTGTCCACCCACCAGCAACTCCTAAGCAATCACATGAAATAGAAATTTTACTTCCAGTAACCGATGTTCCATCAATAGATAGCTTCATGATTGAAACACTATTTAGTCTTTTGTAACCAATTGTATCAACAATCGAGTGTGACCAGTAAATTTTAATACCTGCTTCTTTTACTTTTTTAACAATTTTACTTTCAGATTGTTCTCTTATATCAATAATTGCCTCAACGTTTATACCTTTGTTATATAGTGACAAAGCACTTTCGTAAGCACTATCATTATTAGTAAAAAATACATTTTTACTACCGCATGCAACACCATAAAATTCACTGTATTTTTTTACAGCAGATGAAAGCATTATTCCTGGTCTATCATTATTATTAAATATCAAAGGTCTTTCTAAAGCACCTGTGGCTAAAATAACTTTCTTAGCTCTAATTTTAAGAAGTCTTTGTCTGATTTTATTTGTTTTATCTTTTGCCTCTAAATGATCAGTTAGATTTTCTCTAGCCAAAAGATAATTATATTGATGATAAGCAGCTACACTTGTTCTAGTTTTTATCTCAAGATTTTTAATACCTTTAATCTCCTCTATTTCTTTTTTTAACCATTCTGAAGGTGTTTTATTGTCAATTTTGTTAAATTCATTATTTTCATAAATAGTTGATCCACCAAGTTCATTTTTTTCATCTACTAACAAGGTTTTAAAATTATTTTTAGCTGCATTTTTTGCTGCCAGTATTCCCGAGATACCAGCGCCTACAACCAATACATCACAGTGAACATTTCTGTGGTCATAAATGTCAGGGTCACTTGAAGTTGGTGATTTCCCTAGACCAGCTGAGTGTCGTATGAAAAATTCATATTTTTCCCAGAAACTAGCAGGCCACATAAATGTTTTATAATAAAAACCTGCTGGAAAAAAAGGGGAGAGAAAATTGTTTATTCCACCAATATCAAATTCAACACTAGGCCAACAATTTTGACTTGATGCCTCCAAACCTTCATAAATCTCTACTTCAGTTGCTCTAACATTGGGTTCTGTTCTGTTAGTATCAGGGTTTATTTGAACTATAGCATTTGGCTCCTCTGAGCCTGACGTCATAATTCCCCTTGGTCTATGATATTTAAAACTTCTTCCGACTAAATGAATATCATTTGCTAGTAATGCTGATGCTAAAGTATCGCCTTTAAATCCATGGTAAGTTTTGCCATTAAATTTAAAGGAAATTCTATTAGTTTCATCAATATACTCGCTGGATTTTACTCTTAAGTTTTTAGTCATTTTATTGAGAAGGTGGTTTTTCACCCATTTTATATATTGCTTTTATTTCATCGTTAGATGTATCTCTAACCATATTAAACCATTTGCGACAACCATGTGCATGGTTCCATCTTTCAAATTGAACACCTTTAATATTTTTTCTCATAAATAAATATTCTGCCCACTCATCATCACTTAATTCTGTTGGTTGCTTAGGTCTCTCAATATGAGCTTCACCGCCAGCTTTAAATTCTTGCTGATCTCTTTCTCCGCAGTATGGACAGTTGATTAAAAACATTAATGAGCAACCGCTGCAGCACCATGTTCATCAACAAGGTCTCCGCTTACAAATCTATTTAAATTAAATGCAGCATTAAGTTTATGGGGTTCATCGTTTGCAATAGTATGAGCAAATAAATCTCCAGATCCAGGAGTTGCTTTAAATCCTCCAGTACCCCAACCACAATTAAAGTATAAACCTTTAATTGAAGTTTTACTTAAAATTGGACTAGCATCAGGGCAAATATCTACTATTCCTCCCCATTGTCTCAACATTCTCATTCTACTAAAAATTGGATATAATTCTAAAATAGCATTTAATGTTCCTTCAACTATTTGGTGACTTCCTTTTTGAGTATACGAAACATAGTCGTCTGTTCCAGCACCAATGACCAATTCTCCTTTATCAGATTGGCTAACATAAGCATGCACTGCATTAGACATAACAACAGTATCAATAATTGGTTTTACAGGCTCAGAAACTAAAGCTTGTAAAGGTTTACTTTCAAGTGGAAGTCTTAGACCCGCCATATTAGCTATTACGCTAGAATGACCAGCTGCAACTACACCAACTTTCTTAGTTTTTATAAATCCTTTTGTTGTTTCTATTCCTTCAACACTATCTCCATTTCTTTTTATTCCTTTAACTTCACAATTTTGAATAATATCAACACCCATAGCATCGGCTCCTCTAGCATATCCCCAAGCAACAGCATCATGTCTTGCTGTACCAGCTCTTCGTTGTAAAGTTCCTCCTAAAACAGGGTATCTAATATCTTGTGATGTATTTATAATTGGACAAAACTTTTTTACCTCCTCAGTACTTAAGTAAACTGCATCAATTCCATTTAGTCTATTTGCATGTGTTCGTCTTTTTAAATCTCTAACATCTTGTAAATTATGCGCTAGGTTCATCACACCTCTTTGACTAAACATTACATTGTAGTTTAGTTCTTGAGATAAACCTTCCCAAATTTTTAATGCATGATCATATAATCCTGCACTTGCGTCCCATAAATAATTTGATCTAATAATTGTAGTATTACGTCCAGTATTTCCACCACCAATCCAACCTTTCTCAACTACAGCAATATTATTCATATTGTGTTTTTTTGCTAAATAGTAGGCTGTTGCTAATCCATGGCCACCACCACCAATAATAACTGCATCGTACTCTTTTTTAGGCGCAGGATCTTTCCACGCTCTTTGCCAATTTTCATGATATGAAAGAGCATTTTTGATTAAAGAAAATACTGAGTACTTATTTCTCATAATAATTGAATAATTACTTTATATATATTGAATTTTCAATACAATCGCTTAATACACAATGTCATATGGAAGAGTGGGTGAGAGGCTGAAACCAGTCGTTTGCTAAATGACCGTGCGAGGAAACTTGTACCGAGGGTTCGAATCCCTCCTCTTCCGCCACTAAAATAGAGGCTGATCTTTAAAAAAGTTTTTCATGGTCACAGGTCGTTGTTCCAAAATATATCTATAGACATTATAATTTTCCATTACACGCTGTACGTAATTTCTTGTTTCTCTAAATTTTATTAATTCAACCCAATCTACATAATCAACTTGTTTCTTTTGTGGATCTTTATTTATTTTTTTCCAATATTTAACTCTATTAGGTCCAGCATTATATGCAGCGACTGCAAAAGGGTAGGCACCATCATATTGTAGAATTAAACCTGCAATATAATGTGAACCTAAATTAATATTATATTCTGGATCAGTGGTTAATCTTGATTTTGAATAAGGAAGTTTGGCTTGTTTTGAAACTAATTTTGCTGTGTAGGGCATCAATTGCATTAATCCTTTTGCGCCTGCATGACTGTTAGCTTCTAAATCAAATTCACTTTCTTGTCTAATTATAGATAAGATCAAAGCACTTTCTGGAATTTTTCTTTTATTAATATATTTAGGAGTACTAATTATTGGATAATTATATTTATTATGAAATCTTTTTTGGTAGGAAGCAATTTTTGAAACCTGAATAGCAAAATCATATCTGTTTATACTTGTAGCTAATTCTGCAGCCAAAATCTCACTACCTTTAGCTATATTGTCGTTAGCTAAATGTCTTAAAATATGTTTTGTATATTTGTCTTTCTTTAATTCATCTAGAAGATAAGAAATTTTTACAAGCTCTTTATTAAAAAATTGAATTCTATATTTTGGATCAATTTTCATATCTTTTTCTAACTCAAATTTTCCATTTGGATTTAATTTTAAAAAAGCTAGCTGACCATAGTAAGTAGTAAGATATTTTGTAGCTTCTCTGTACCAATTATTTGATTGCTCTCTTTCGCCTATTTTTTCATAAGCTCTTCCAAGCCAATATGCACCTCTAGATAAACTTATTGGATAACTAACATTTTCATAAAAATTTTTAAAATGATCTTTAGCAGTTATTGGATCATTTAAAAAACTTAAAGCTATCCACCCGCTCATCCATTCAGCAGCCGCATATTCAGATCCTTCGGTCATTCCATGATTACTTGAAATTTTATATGAAATTTCATATTTCTTTTTATAAAGCAATGCTCTTGAGATAATTTCTCTTTCTTTCCACCATTTGTCAGGCCTAACTAAATACTCTTTATCATTTTTTATTTTCAATAAGATTTCTGTTGAAGAATCTACACGTCCTTTTTTTCTTCTCCATTTCAATCGATCATAGTTTAACCCGGCATCATTCTTAAATTTTTGAGGAACATTTGCTATGGCTTGGTCAACCCCATAACCTTTACTCATTAAAAGATGTCTTGCATTATATAAAAGTTCGTAATCTTTTGGCAGATACCTTATTAATCTTCGTAAATCCCAACGATCCCCGTTCCAAGCTAAATAATCAGCTCGTTTAATATAGTCATCTGCATTTAAATATTTTTTATATTTTTTTCTAAAATATTTTAGTTCATTTTTGGATAAATCTGCTGTGACCCAACCTTCTTTAATTAATTTTGTACCTTTATTTTTTTCTCCAATTAAAATATGACTTTCTCCAAGTATCATTTTTCCATAACCACTTAATGGATCATTTTCTCCAAACCATTTTATTATTTTTTTAGGTGAAACACTTTCTGTTGATAGTTTGTGCTCAGCAAGATATTTAACTCTGCTTATTCTGGGATAATCTGAATTTTTATTTAAAAAAACTTGATAATCGTAAAAGGACGCCTGGTTACCTGACGTTAAAAGATGTCTCCATTGTATAAAATTATAAATAGAGTTATCTTTTGCTTTTTTTGCTATTTTAAGCGCAGATGACCATTTGCTCTTCTGCATTTCTGAAATGGCTTTTTTAGCTAATCCAAAGTCTTTTTTACTATAATATCTTGAAATCTTAATATTCTTAGCTGTGCTAGAGCCAGCTATAGTTGGTTTTTTCTTAGGTATTTTAAAACTTAATTTTTTTTCTTTTAAAACTAACTCTTTTTTAACAATCACTTCTTCGATTTTAATTTCTTTGGTTTTCGTAGGCTTCTTTAATGGCTTAAGGATATTAATAGATATTTTCTTTTGAATTTCTTCTTTACTTAAAACAGGTTTTTTTAAAGGTACAACTGAATTGATTTCAGCAAAGAGATTATTTGAAAATATTAATATTGATACGGTGAAACCTAAAAATAATATTTTTTTGAGCATAATCTTTTAGTATATGAATCTTTAAACTATGTTATAAGTATTTATGTTCAAAGGATCAAATGTTGCTTTAATTACACCATTTAAAAATAATGGTCTAGATGAGGATGCGTATATAAAATTAATCCATTTCCACATTGATAATGGCACCAATGGACTTGTGCCGGCTGGTACAACAGGTGAATCCCCTACGTTAAGTCATGATGAGCATCAAAGAGTAATAGATTTATGTATAAAAGAAAGTAATGGAAAAATTCCAGTTATTGCTGGTACGGGCTCCAACTCAACTGAGGAGGCTATTTCTTTAACCACACATGCAGAAAAAGCAGGAGCTAACGGTGCTTTGATAGTTACACCTTATTACAATAAACCAACTCAAGAAGGTTTGTATCAACATTATAAAGCAATTAATGACACGTGTGGCATTCCAATTATAATTTATAATATTCCTGGCAGATCTGTGATTGATATGTCAGTGGACACAATGGCTAGACTCTATGAATTAAAAAATATAGTTGGTGTTAAAGATGCAACGGGTGATTTAGATAGAGTTAATCAGACACTTGAAAAAATGGGTAAAGATTTTATTCAATTAACAGGTAATGATGATAATGCTTTTGAATTTAATAAACGTGGCGGGGTAGGTACTATTAGTGTAACAGCTAATATTGCACCTAAACTTTGTTCAGATTTTCAAAAATTCTCCAAATCAGATACTGATAACGAAATGAAAGAAGCAGAAAGATTAGATAAAATATTACAACCAGTTCATCACTCAATGTTTGTTGAGAGCAATCCTAGTCCTGTTAAATATGCTGCAAAACTTTTAGGACTTTGTGATGACAACGTAAGACTACCACTTGTAAAAGTAACAGATGCAACAAAAGAAATTGTAAAAAAAGCTCTTCAGTCTGCTAAGTTAATTTAATGAACAAAAAAACCAATCATGGTTTGAAAATCATTTGTTTAAATAGAAAAGCCAGTTTTAACTATTTTTTTGAAGATCTTTTTGAAGCTGGAATTGTTTTAAAGGGATCAGAGATTAAATCAGTAAGAGAGGGCAAGGTTAATATCGCTGAGTCTTATGCTGTTGAAAAGGGAGGTGAAATTGTTTTAATTAATTCACATATATCTCCATACAGGCAAGCTAGTTACTCTAATCATAATCCAACTGATGATAGAAAATTGCTTCTTAATAAAAAAGAAATAAATAAATTGATAGGTAAAATGCAAAGAGATGGTTTCACATTAGTTCCAACAAAAATGTATTTTAAAAAAGGAAAGGCTAAAATAGAACTAGCTGTTGCAAAAGGGAAAAAGCAATATGATAAAAGAGCAACAAAAAAAAGTAGAGATTGGAACCGTGAAAAGGCAAGATATATTAGAAAATCAAGCTAAAATTGTTTTTTTAGGAATAGGTTCAAATTTAGGTATAAGAAAAATAAATATAGAAAAAGCAAAATTTTTATTAGCAGAACATAACTTAGATGTTCTCTCGGTATCTAGTTATTATGAAACTCCTTCCTGGCCTGACTCACGAAAACCTAAGTTCTTAAATATAATTTTAAAATTAAAATGTCATTACAGTCCTCAAGAACTATTAAAAATATGTAAATTTATAGAAAATCAATTAGGTAGAAAAAAAGCAAAAAAAAATGCTCCTCGTACATGTGATTTAGATATAATCGATTTTAATAGTTTGGTATCAAAAAAAAACTCTAAGATTAATTTACCTCATAAAATGATGCACAAAAGAAACTTTGTACTATTTCCATTATTTGAGATTCAAAAGAATTGGATCCATCCTGATAATCAAATTGATGTTAAAACCTTGATTTCTCTGCTTCCTGATAGAGACATTAGATCTATTAAACAAATTTGATTTAATGGTATAATATTAGTTATGCTTAATTCAAATGAACTTATAAATAAAGTTAAGAATTACAATAAATTTCTTAATCCTGAAAAATTGGATAAAGCATATAATTTTGCTGTTAAAGCACATAAGAGTCAAAAAAGAGCTTCGGGTGATCCTTATTCTGTTCATCCAATTGAGGTTGCAAATATTTTAACTGAATTAAAATTAGATAGCGCTACAATTACAACTGGTCTATTGCATGACACTATAGAAGATACTTTTGCAACTTATGAAACTATCAAACAAGAATTTGGTGATGAGGTTGCTGATTTAGTGGATGGTGTAACAAAAATTTCAGCATTTGAAAATTCAGCTGGAGCTAATTCTAAAGTTGAGAATTTCAGAAAATTAATTTTAGCAACATCAAAAGACATCAGAGTTCTGTTAGTGAAAATTGCCGATCGACTGCATAATATGAGAACCATTAAAGCGATTACCAAAGAAGACAAAAGAAAAAGAATAGCTCAAGAAACTATGGAAATTTATGCCCCATTAGCTGATAGAATGGGAATGCATAGAATAAGAGACGAACTTGAGGATTTATCTTTTGAAATTTTAAATAACGATGCAAGAAAATTAATAAAAAAAAGACTTGATGAAATAAAATTGGATAGAAAAGATTTATTTGAAGAACAATCTTTTGAGTTAAGTGAAATATTGAATGATAATGAGATTAATGCAGAGATTCATGGTAGAGAAAAAACACCTTTTTCAATTTGGAGAAAAGTCCAAAAAAAAAGAGTCTCCCTTGAACAAATAACAGACATTATTGGATTTAGGATAATTTTAAAAAACGTAGACGATTGTTACAAAACCCTCGGAATTTTTCATAAAAAATGGAATTGTATACCGGGAAAATTTAAAGATTATATTTCATCTCCAAAAATCAATGGTTATAAATCTATTCATACTTCTGTAATTGGTTCCAATAAAAAACCAATAGAAATTCAAATTAGAACACATGAAATGCACGAATTTGCAGAAAGAGGCGTTGCATCTCATTGGCAGTATAAATCTTCTGAAAAATTTAATTCTTTAAGTTGGAAGGAGTATGATTGGTTAAAAGATCTTGTTGAGATTATAGAAAAAAATGAAAACCCTGAAGACTCATATGAGTATACAAAACTACAAATGTTTCAAGAAAACGTATTTTGTTTCACACCAAAAGGTTCAGTAATTAAATTACCTAAAGACGCAACAGCCATAGATTTTGCATATGCTGTTCATACTAAAATTGGTAATTCAGCAGTTGGTTGTGAAATTAATGGAAACAAAAGTGAATTACAAACTATTTTAAGAAATGGTGATCGAGTAAATATTATAACATCTAATAATAATTCACCGTCACTTCACTGGATACCAACAACTAAAACAGGTAAAGCTAGAGCAGCAATAAGAAGATATTGGCACGATAAAGGAGAGCAAAAAGAGGAAAAAACAAAAAAATACAATACTACTCTATGGATGTCATTACCTGATAAGCCAGGTCAATTAGGAGATATAAGCTCACTCATTGGAAGTCATAAATTAAATATATCGAGCTTAGAAATGGTTGGTAAAAATCCCAATTATATTAATTTTAAATTTAAATTAATTATTAGAAACCTTAAGAATTTTACTAATTTTATTGCAGAGCTAAAACAAAAGAGTATAAAATTTAAGATAATTAGACACGAAGAAAAAAGAAATGCTTTCACTCAAAAAATCCTTAAATATTTTAAAAAAAACTAATGCATTATTAGAAGGTCACTTTGTTTTATCCTCAGGTCTACATTCTTCAAAATACATTCAATGTGCAAAACTTTTAAGTTACCCTAATTTAGCTGATAAAATTTGTAAATCCTTAGCAAATAAAATTAAAAAAAAATTTAAAAAAATTGATTTAATATTAGCTCCTGCAATGGGGGGAGTAATTATTGGATATGAAATAGGAAAATTACTTAAAAAAGAAACAATTTTTTGTGAAAGGGTAAATGGTAAATTTACTCTCAGAAGAGGTTTCAATATTAAAAAAGGTGCAAGAGTATTAATTATAGAAGATGTAATCACTACAGGAAAATCAAGTTTGGAGTGTGTTAAATTGATTAAAAAATCAAAAGCAAAATTAATTGGATTTGCATCTATTATAGATCGATCAACTAAACAATCTTTAAAAATAAAAACTAGAATAACATCTCATTTAAAAATTGATGTTCCAACTTATAAAGCAAATAAATTACCACCAGAACTTAAATCTATACCAGTAACAACCCCAGGAAGCAGATTTATTAAGTGAAAAGGTTAGGTGTAAATATAGATCATATCGCAACTTTACGAAACGCTCGTGGAGAGAAACATCCAGACCCACTATACGCAGCTAAAAAAGTTATTAGTTATGGAGCGGATTCTGTAACAATTCATTTAAGAGAAGATAGAAGACATATAAATGATATTGATGCAAAAAAAATCTGTGGTTTAAGAAATGTACCTGTAAACCTTGAAATTTCTATGAACGAAGAAATTGTTAATAAAGCACTTAAGATAAAACCAAATTTTATCTGTTTAGTTCCAGAAAATAGAAAAGAAATTACTACTGAGGGAGGTTTAAATATAAAAAACAATCTTAATAAGTTAGAGAAAATAATTAAAAAATTTAAAAATGCAAAGATAAGAACAAGTTTATTCATTAACCCTTCATCAAATGACATTAGACTTGCTAAAAAATTAAATGCTGATTGTATTGAAATACATACTGGAAAACTAGCAAACTTGGTTAAATCAAAAAAAAATTATTCTAGTGAATTAAACAGAATTAAAAAAAGTGCAAAATTAGCATCAAGTTTAAATATAGAAGTTCATGCTGGTCATGGTTTAGACTATAAAACCACCAAAATGTTAACAAAAATAATTGATATTGAGGAGTATAATATTGGACATTTTATAATTGGGGAGTCAATATTTGATGGACTTTCAAAAGTAATTAAAAACTTAAAAAAAATTATAAAAAGATAAATGAAAATTCTTGGTATTGGCGTTGATATTGTTGAAAATAAAAGAATTCAAAAATCGATTAAAAATCCTTTATTTAAAAAAAGAATTTATTCATTTAAAGAATTGAAACATTCTAACGCTGTAAACAATAAAGTAGCTTTTTTTTCGAAGAGATTTGCTGCAAAAGAAGCATTTTCTAAAGCTCTTGGCACAGGTTTTCGTATGAATTTAAATTTTAAAGATATAGAAGTTGTTAATGACAAAAAGGGAAAGCCTTATTACGTTAAAAATAAAAAAATTACAAAAATTGTACAAAAGAAATTTAAAATCAAAAATTTTAAATGTTTTTTATCAATTTCGGATGAAAAAAATTATTCAACTGCATTTGCAATTATTCAGACATCATGAAATTAGATAAAAATTTTTTTTCAGAAAATATAAAAACTTTAATTTATGCATTAATAATTGCAGTTATAATTAGATCGCTTTTAGTACAACCATTTTATATTCCATCATCATCCATGGAACCTACTTTATTAGTAGGTGATAGGTTGTTTGTAACAAAATATACCTATGGATATAGCAAACACTCATTTCCTTTTAGTCCCCCAATATTAAACAAAAGAATTATGTTTAGTAGTCCTGAAAGAGGTGATGTAATTGTATTTAAAACACCAGCAGATAATCGAACAGATTACATTAAAAGATTAATTGGTTTACCTGGTGATAAAATTCAATTTATAGACTCTAATTTATATTTAAATAATTCTGAAATTCTTAAATCTAAAATTAATAACAAAACTACAATTTTCTGTGGCGACAAAAGTATTGATGTTTATAGATTTGAAGAAAAACTTTTAAATGGTAAAAAATTTCATACTGTTTATTTAAAAGATTATACCTATCAAAATTCTGATGTGTTTACTGTGCCAAAAGATCATTATTTCTTTTTAGGGGATAACAGAGACTGTTCTAAAGATAGCAGGTACTTAACAAGTGTTGGATATGTACATAAAGATAACTTAGTAGGAAAAGCTCAATTTATATTTTTCTCTTCAGATAAAAGAATAGGAAGTTTTATTGAATTTTGGAAATGGCATAAGTCAATAAGATTTAATAGAACATTTAATAAAATTAATTAATGAAAATTAACTATCAAAGTTTAGAAAAAAAAATTGATTTAAAATTTAAAAATAAAGATCTACTTGTTCAAGCCCTCACACATAAAAGCTTTAATCCAAATGAAAATAATGAAAAGATAGAGTTTCTGGGTGATAGAGTTCTTGGTTTAGTCATAGCAAAAAAACTTTTAGAAATTTATCCGGGAGAAAAAGAAGGTATTCTTGATAAAAAATTTGCATCGCTAGTTAATAAAAAAACTTGTCTGGATATAGCAAAAAAAATCAATTTAGCTAGTTACGTTAAAACATTTAACCCCAATAATAAAAAAATAAAAATTGAGGACAAAATTATATCTGATAGCTGTGAAGCATTAATTGGCTCTATTTATCTTGATAAAGGTTTTACAATAGTTGAAAAAACAATTTTAAACTTGTGGCAAGATCATATTGAAAAAAGTGTAGTTACAGAAATAGATGCAAAAACAAAGTTACAGGAATTAACTTTAAAAAACTTTAAAAAATT
Source organism: uncultured Pelagibacteraceae bacterium (assembly GCA_902596185.1). Taxonomy (GTDB): domain Bacteria; phylum Pseudomonadota; class Alphaproteobacteria; order Pelagibacterales; family Pelagibacteraceae; genus Pelagibacter. The sequence continues at coordinate 6,289 of CACJSX010000009.1, read as the reverse complement.
ACCTACTTATAAATTAATTTCAAATACAGGTCCAAGACACAAACCCATATTTAAAGTTGGAGTAAAATTGCCCAATACAAAATATTTTATAGCTACTGGAAAATCAAAGAAAGAAGCTGAACAAAATGCTGCTATAGAATGTTTAAAAAATACAAATAAAAAATGAATTGGTCAGACGAAGGATTTTTAATAAGTAAAAATAGATATAATGAAAATTCATTAATTGCTGAATTATTTACAAAAAATAAAGGAAAGATATCTGGAATTATATTTGGTGGTACTTCAAAAAAAATTAAAAATTATCTTCAGCTTGGTAATAAACTCCATGTTAATTACAATTCTAAAAATGAAAACAGAATAGGTTATTTTAAAATTGAAATTTTAAATGCCTATACTCCATTATATTTTGATCATAAGCAAAAGTTATCCTGTATTACATCTGCTATGAATTTGATCAAAATATTAACTGCAGAGTCTCAATCTAACGATAAAGTTTATTTTATAATTCAAAATTTATTTTTAATTTTAAAAGAAAAAGATTGGATAAAAAAATATATATTTTGGGAATTAGAGTTACTTAAAATATTAGGATATGACTTGGCGCTTGAAAATTTAGTTGAAAAAGATTTAGAAGGTAACAAAACTGTATATTATGCAAGTTCTTTAAATGAAAAAAAATATGTACCTAATTTTTTGATTGAAAAAGATATAGAAGTTAATGATCTCGGCACTTTATTGAACGGTTTGAAATTAGTAGGCGATTATTTGGATAAAACTATATTAAGACCAAATAATTTAAATTATCCAAATAGCAGGTTGTTATTCTTAAACACGTTAAAATAATTATTTTATTATTTTATCAATTCTATCAGCGTAATAACTTACTATAGCATTGGCACCAGCTCTCTTAAAAGCAACTAAGCTTTCATATACAGCATCTTTATTAATTAATTTTTTCTTTATAGCTGTTTCAATTAAGCTGTATTCTCCTGATACTTGATAGGCAAATACAGGCAATTTAAATTTTTCTTTTATTGATTTTATTATGTCTAAGTAAGGCATACCTGGTTTAACCATTACCATATCAGCACCTTCTTTAATATCTAATGCAACTTCTCTTAAAGCTTCATCAGAATTTCTATAATCCATCTGATAAGTTTTTTTGTCTCCTTTTAACGAACCTTTAGATCCGACTGCATCTCTAAAAGGTCCATAAAAGCTTGAAGCGTATTTTGCAGCATAAGATAATATTTGAACGTTTTGGAATTTATTTTTATCTAAAGCTTTTCTTATTTTTCCTATTCTGCCATCCATCATATCTGATGGGGCAATAACATCACAACCCATCTCTGCCTGAAGTAACGATTGATTAATCAGCACCTCTATAGTTTCGTCGTTTAGAATAGTGTTAGATTTAATTAAACCGTCATGACCATGTGATGTGTAGGGATCTAATGCTACGTCACACATTATACCTATTTGATTTTTGTATCTTTTTTTTATTTCTTTAATTGCTCTACAAACTAAATTTTTTTCATTAAGTGATTCTGTTCCCAATTCATCTTTATTTACATTTTGGGTTTTTGGAAAAAGTGCAACCATTGGTATCTTCTTTTTTATTGCTCTGTCTACTATTTGGCTCAATCTATTAATAGTATACCTGTATACACCCGGCATAGATGAAATTGGTTGCCGTTTATTAGATCCTTCTATTAAAAAAATAGGTAATATAAAGTCATTTGGACTTAAAGTATTTTCTTGAATCAGTCTTCTTGACCAAGATTCTTTTCTATTTCTTCTAAGTCTAAGACTCGGATATTTACCAATAATCATGTTTTAATTTACTTTTAAATTGCGACAAATGTAATATACACATATACAAAAAAAAGGGTAGAAAGCAATCAGGATGACGCTAGAAAATTCAAAAGTAATAGACTTAAATGTCAAAAAAGAAGATAGAGTTTTAGACTTTAGTGATTTCCAAAAGCAAGAAATCAAATTTGATATCGAAAAATTACAAGAGGCTTATCAACAAATAGTTAAAATTAGAAAATTTGAAGATGCTGGTGTAACACACTTTGGTGCGATATCATTGACTCAAATACCTGGTGACCCAGACTCAATTAAAGGTAACAAGGCTAGAGGAGTATATTGGACAAAACCTGATAAATCAGGAAAAGAAGTTGTTAGAGATGAGACACTTGATGAGTCATTATATTCAGAATTTATAAAAGATTATGAAAATACTTATTTCAAAGAAGTATATGACACTCTTTCATCTAGATATAAACTTGGTAGAGTAAGAATTCTTTTAAAAGAGCCAAGATCAACTTTAAGCTGGCATAGAGATCCTGAGCCGAGATTACACATACCTTTAATTACTAATCCTGGCTGCATCATGGTTATTGATAACGTTGCTAAACATATGCCTGCTGATGGTTCTGTTTGGATTACAAATAATACCAAGTATCACAATGCATTTAATGGTGGAGAAGAGAATAGAATACATTTAGTCGCTTGTGTTTTAGATTACAAATTTAATTAATTTGAAAAAAATATTTATTTCATCAGATCACGCAGGATTTAAATTAAAAGAGATAATTAAAAATTATTTAAAAATTAAAAAAGTTAAATTTGAGGACCTGGGTCCAAAAGATGACAGCAGTGTTGATTATCCTGACTATGCTCATAAAGTTGCTAGAAAAGTCAAATCAAGCAAGAGTAATGTTGGTATTTTAGTGTGTGGATCTGGGACTGGTATGAATATTGCGGCAAATAAGCATAAAAATATTCGTGCTGCACAATGTTTTAATCTAAAATCAACGAAATTATCAAGATTGCATAACGATGCAAACATCATTACATTAGGGTCAAGGTTGATAACAAAAAAAAATGCTTTAAAATTTATAAGTGTTTTTTTAAATACAAAATTTGATGGTGGTAGACACTTGAGAAGGGTTAAGAAAATATAATTATGTCGAGCGAAAAAAGTTATTTAAATGATAGTTATAAAAGTTTTTTTGAGGATAGTTTATCTGTAAAAGATCCAGAGCTTTATAAAGCTATTAAAGATGAGTTAATCAGACAACAACAACATATTGAGCTAATTGCGTCTGAAAATATAGTATCTCAAGCAGTATTAGAGGCGCAAGGATCGGTTTTAACTAATAAATATGCCGAAGGTTATCCTGGTAAAAGATATTATAATGGATGCGAACACGTTGATGTGGCCGAAAATCTTGCTATTGAAAGATTAAAAAAATTATTCAATTGTAAATTTGCAAATGCACAACCACACTCAGGAGCTCAAGCTAATGGAGCAGTATTTTTAGCTTTGTTAAGCCCAGGTGATACATTCATGGGTATGAGTTTAAATTCAGGTGGTCATATTACTCATGGATTAAAAATTTCAATGTCTGGTAAATGGTTTAACGCCGTAGGTTATGATGTAGACAAAGAATCTGAGTTGATAGATTATGATAATGTTGAAAAACTTGCTTTAGAACATAAACCTAAACTAATCATTGCAGGTGGAAGTGCTTATTCTAGAGTAATTGACTTTAAAAGATTTAGAGAGATAGCAGATAAAGTTGGAGCTTACTTAATGGTTGATATGGCTCACTTCTCAGGATTAGTTGCTGGTAAAGGATACCCTAACCCTTGTGATTATGCACATGTAGTTACATCAACAACTCACAAAGTATTTAGAAGCGCAAGAGGAGGAATAATTTTAACTAATCATGAAGATCTTGCTAAAAAATTTAACACAGCCGTTTTTCCTGGTTATCAGGGAGGACCGCTAATGCATATTATTGCTGCAAAAGCAGCTGGTTTTCTTGAAGCACTTCAACCAGAATTTCAAGATTATATTAAATCTGTTTTAGCAAACGCAAAAATCTTGGCAGAAACTTTAAAAAATAATGGATTTAAAATTTATTCAGATGGAACAGATACACATTTAATGCTGGTTGATTTGAGACCTTATAATGTAAAAGGCAATCTTGCTGCTGAGAGCTTGTCTAGAGCAAACATTACATGTAATAAAAATGGAATTCCATTTGATACAGAAAAACCCATGATTACTTCAGGAATTAGATTGGGAACGCAAGCAGCTACAACACGTGGATTTGGATTAAATGAGTTTAAAACAGTAGGTGAATTAATCACAAAAACTCTAAAAGGATTATCAGAAAATCCAACAGACAATAATAAAATAGAAAACGAAGTAAAAAATGAAGTTATTTCTTTAACTTCATCATTTCCGATATATAAGAACTTATAGTAGATGATTTGTTCAATATGTAAAAAAGGGGAGACCTCTGTTGTCGACTCTAGACCAACTGAAGATGGCACAGCTATAAGAAGAAGAAGACTATGCGTCTGCGGAGCTCGTTTTACAACTTTTGAAAGAGTACAATTCAGAGAGCTAATGGTTGTTAAAAAAAATGGAAGAAAATCAGGATTTGATAGAGATAAGTTATCTAAATCTATTTATATTGCTCTTAAAAAAAGACCTATTGATACAGAAACAATAGAAAAATTCATCAGTAATATTTCAAGATCTTTGGAAGAACTTGGCCAAAGTGAAATATCTACTAATACAATTGGAACTATGGTTATGGATGGATTAAAAGATTTAGACCCAGTTGGATACGTAAGATTTGCATCTGTATATAGAAACTTTAGAGAAGAAAAAGATTTTGTACAATTCGTGGACAAGCTTGATGTCTACAAAAAAAGATAAATTTACATCAAAAGATAAATTTTACATGGAATTAGCCTTGGACTTGGCTAAATCTCGTCATGGACAGACTGGATCAAATCCTTCTGTAGGTTGTGTTATTGTCAAAAATGATAAAATTATTTCAATAGGACAAACCTCATTTAATGGAAGACCACATGCTGAACTTAATGCGATTAAAAATAGTTTTGAAGAATTAGAAGGCTCAAAAATGTATGTTACTTTAGAACCATGTTGTCATCATGGTTTAACACCTCCATGTACTGACGCGATAATAAAATCAAAAATTTCAGAAGTTATATATGCTGTTACCGACATTGACAAAAGAGTAAGAAATAAAAGTTTTAAAATTTTAAAGTCAAAAAAAATAATTGTAAAAAAAGGTTTATTAAAAAGTAAAATTGAAAGTTTTTATTTACCTTATTTTTTTAATAGAAAGAAAAAATTACCCTTTGTTACCGGCAAAATAGCTATTTCAAAAAATAATATTATTTACAGCAAAACCAAAAAAAAGATTACAAATTCTTACTCAGATCAGTTTACACACATGTTGAGATATCAAAATGATAGTTTAATGATTACTCACAAAACACTAAATAAAGATAATCCAAAATTAAATTGTCGTTTGAAGGGTTTTGAAAAATTTTCTCCAAAAAGAATTATTTTAGATAACAAGTTAAATTCTAAAATAAACAGTTATATAATTAAATCATCTAATAACAAAAATACTTTAATTTTTTATAATAAAGCTGACAAATCAAAAATTTTAAAATTTAAAAGAAAAGGAATTCATCTAATAAAATCTCGAATTGATAGAAATAGCAGATTTGATATTAAATTAATTTTGAAAAAATTATATAATTATGGATGCAGAAATTTACTTATTGAGGGAGGAGATAAATTAACAAATTCACTGATTATGAATAAAATATTTAATAAATTTTATTTATACAAAAGTCCAAAAAACCTTTCTAAAAACTTTGAATATTTGAAATTTAGTAGTCAAAATATATTAAATCAAAAATATAAAACAAAAATTAATCTAAATCTCAATTTACGAAAAGACAGAATAACACTATATAGTTAGAAAAAATGTTTAACGGAATAATTTATAATCAGGGTACTATTACTAAAATTACTAAAAGACCTAAAGGTCTTAACATTTTTGTAAAAAGTAACATTAAAGTATCCAATAAAGACATGGGTTTATCTATTGCCTGTGATGGTGTTTGTCTAACTTTAATTTCATATAAATCTAAAATTATGGAATTTTATCTTTCGAAAGAAACTATAATTCGTTCAAAATTCAAATTTTTGAAAATAAAAGATAAAATAAATTTAGAATTACCGTTAAAATATGGGACAAAAATTTCAGGTCATATTTGCCAAGGACATGTTGATACTGTTGGTAAAGTATTAAGTATTAAAAAAATAGACAAATCATTTCTTTTTGACTTTGAATTACCTAAAAAAGAAAGAAAACATTTAATAGAAAAAGCATCAATCTGTGTAAATGGTATTTCTCTTACAATTTCAAAAGTTACTAAA
>CACJSX010000008.1 GCA_902596185.1 uncultured Pelagibacteraceae bacterium | reverse complement strand
CTCAATATGTTAGAGTTGAGAAATCCAAGAATAGCCATTCCTGTTGTACTTTTTGCTGGTCTGTTGTGGTCGTTTGGTCCATTAGTAGTTCGATACATGGATAATCCTCAATTAGTACCTTGGCAGTACATTTTTGGCAGAGGTTTAACGATTTTCATCTTATTAAATCTTTATTTATTTTTCGAGGAAGGAAAAAATTTTTACAAAAACTATTATAAAATAGGTTTATCAGGAGTAATTGGCGGATCTGGATTGGGGATCGCCATGATTACATTTATTTATTCAATTACAAATACTAGCGCTGCAGTTACTTTGCTTTGTTTAGCAGCAATGCCTTTTTTTACAGCATTATTAGCATTTTTATTTTTAAGAGAAAAAATTTCTCTCAATGTGTGGATATCAATAATAATTGCAACAGTTGGTATCATTATTATGGCACTTGGAAACACTGGTGAAAAATCATTAATTGGTTTTGTATTTGGTTTAACTTCTTCAATTGGTTTCTCAGTTTTTTCTGTAACTCTAAGATGGAGAAAAGAAACACCAAAATTCACAACAGTAGCTTTTGCAGGTTTCTTTTGTTTTGTGTTTGCAACAATTATGATTTTATCAAACAATTTAGTTTTCTTTTCATCTAGCTATAACGGAGCTTTATTTTCTTTGCATGGGACGCTCGTTTGTTTTGGTTTAATTTTATATTCAATTGGATCTAAAGCGATACCAGCAGCTGAACTGACTTTATTATCTTTAACTGAAGTTGTAGGTGGAATTTTTTGGGTTTGGCTACCATTATTTGGAATTAATGAAGTACCATCCACAAATACTATAATCGGTGGTTTTTTTCTTTTTGTATCTATATTTTATTACAGCTTAATAATGAGATGGAACAAAAGATATATAGCATTAAATTAATATGGAACGACCGGATTTTTTTGAACTTAAAAATGGTGAAAAAGTAAAATTACCATTTACAGATAAAGAATATAATTATCGAGTAAGTAAACTTAGATCAGCGATGGATCAAAATGGTCTTGATATGGTCATCTTAACCTCAATGCATAACGTTGCATATTACACTGGATTTATTTATTGCTCTTTTGGTAGACCATACGGATGTGTGATCACTCAAAATAAAATCTCAACAATTTCAGCTAACATTGATGCAAGTCAACCATGGCGCAGATCTCATTGTGATAACGTTATTTATACTGATTGGAAAAGAGATAATTTTTTAAGAGCTATTGTTTCAATTATTGGAAGGGATGAGCCTCCAAAAAATATTGGAATTGAAAATGATCATGTAACGTTAGATATACGAGAAAAAATAGGGTCTATTTTTACTTTCTCAGTATTTAGTGATGTTTCAAAAGATTTAATGAAACTTAGAATGATTAAATCTAAGGAAGAAATTGAGATCATTAGAAATGGTGCAAGAATTGCAGACATTGGTGGTGAAGAAATAGTTAAAAATATTAGAGAGGATAATACGGAGATTGAAGTAGCAATTGCAGCAAGAGATAGAATGGAAAGAGAGATTGTTAAAAGTTATCCAGGTGCTGAGTATATGGACACTTGGGTATGGTTTCAATCGGGTATCAATACAGACGGAGCTCACAATCCAAAGACTAATAGAAAATTAGTTAAAGGAGATATTTTATCTTTAAATGCTTTTCCAATGATCTCAGGATACTACACTGCACTAGAGAGAACTTTATTTTTAGATCATGCCGATGATGCTTCTCTTAAAGCTTGGGAGGCAAATGTTAAAGTTCATAAAAGAGGATTAGAATTAATTAAACCAGGTGTTAAATGTTCAGATATTTGTCATGAGCTAAATGAATTATTTGCTGAGCTTGGTTATCTTCAGTATCGAACTTTTGGTTACGGACATTCATTTGGTATGCTTTCACACTTTTATGGAAGAGAAGCTGGTTTAGAATTAAGAGAAGATATTGACACTGTGCTTGAAGAAAATATGGTTGTTTCAATGGAGCCAATGATAATGATCCCAGAGGGTAATCCTGGTGCAGGTGGATATAGAGAACACGATATTTTGGTGATTGGTAAAGATGGAGCAGAAAATATTACAAAATTTCCTTTCGGCCCTAAGCATAATATTATAAAAAACTAATCCTTATGAGTGAGAATAAAACTATTGTTAATAGTTGGAATGAGTGGGATCCGTTAAAACATGTAATTGTTGGGAGAGCAGATGGCACATGTATACCTGCGCCTGAACCAGCATTAGATGCAAAAGTTCCAGAAGACAGTGATATGAGAGGTCAGTTTGGACCAAGAACCAAAGATACTGTCGATAAAGCAAATGAATTATTAGATAACTTTTCAAACATGCTCAAAAAAAGAGGTATTAAAGTTGATCGACCAACACCAATAGATTTTAATCAAAAAACATCCACACCAGATTGGGAAGCAGAAACCATGTTTGGCTGCATGCCCCCAAGAGATGTTTTGTTAACAGTAGGAAACGAAATTTTAGAAGCTACAATGAGTTATCGTTGTCGTTGGTTTGAATATTTATGTTACCGACCACTTTTAAAAGATTATTATAATCAAGATCCTAATATGAGACACGAGTCTGCTCCAAAACCAAGATTAACTGATGCAGATTACAGAAAAGATTATTTATCAGATAAAATTGGTGTTCAAAAAAGATTAGAGTGGACTGAAAAAAAATATTTTGTAACCACTGAAGAAGAACCATTATTTGATGCAGCAGACGTATTAAGATTTGGTAAAGATTTAGTTGTTCAACATGGTTTTACAACAAATTTAAAAGGAATTGATTGGCTAAAGAGACATTATAAAGATCACAGAGTTCATGCAGTTAACTTTCCAGGTGATCCTTATCCAATTCATATTGATGCAACTTTTACCCCAATTAAAGAGGGTTTAATTATCAATAACCCACAAAGGAGACTTCCTAATGAACAAAGAAAATTATTTGAAGACAATGGTTGGGAAATCGTAGACAGTGCACAACCAGCACATAACGAACCACCTCCATTATGCTATTCATCAACTTGGCTATCAATGAATGTTTTAGTTTTGGATCCTAAAACTGTATGTGTGGAGAAAAGTGAAATATATCAAGCAGAGCAATTAGATAAATTAGGAATGGAAGTTATACCCGTAGAGCTTAGAGATGCCTATGCTTTTGGTGGAGGTTTACACTGTTGTACCGCGGATGTTTACCGAGAGGGTGAACTTAAAGATTACTTTCCAAAACAATAATTATGGCAAAAATTAAAATAAAAAGAGAGCGAGTTAAATTCGCTTCTGATAATGTTGCTGGTGCCTGTCCTGAGGTATTAGATGCAATTTTAAAAGCTAATGAAGGAGACAGCACTCCTTATGGGAATGACTCAATATCAACTGAATTACAAGATAAGTTTTCAGAAATTTTTGAAAAAGAATTAATTGTTTTTCCTACTGCCTCAGGTACTGCAGCTAATGCTTTAGCATTATCTACAATGACACCTTCTTATGGAAACATTTATTGTCATAAGATGTCCCACATAAATACTGATGAGTGTGGTGCACCTGAATTTTATACAGGAGGAGGAAAGTTGGTTACTCTAAATGGAGTAATGGGAAAAATAACTGCAGAGGAGTTGGATCAATCGATAGGTGGAAAAGGAATTGTTCATCATACGCAACCTTCATCAGTCAGTATTACTCAGGTTTGTGAAACGGGTGAAGTTTATCAATTAGATGAAATTAAAAAAATTGCAGAAATCACTCATAAACATAATTTAAATTTACATATGGATGGAGCCAGATTTGCTAATGCATTGGTATCTTTAGATGTAACTCCTGCTGAAATGACATGGAAATCCGGGGTTGATGTATTGTCATTTGGTGCAACTAAAAATGGATGTTTAGCAGCTGAAGCAATTATATTTTTTAAGAAAGAATTAGTAGGTGACATTGCTTTTTTAATGAAAAGAGCAGGACATTTACTATCTAAAATGCGTTTTGTCTCTGCACAATTAGATGCTTACATTTCAAATGATGTTTGGTTGAGAAATGCAAAGCATGCTAATGCAATGGGTAAAAAATTAAGTGATGGTTTAAGCAAGCATAATGATATTGAAATTGCTTACCCAACTGAAGCAAATGAAGTATTTGCAAAATTTCCAAGAGAAAAAATAGAACATCTAAATTCAGAAGGTTATAAAATGAATGAAGAAGAATTAGATGGAAAAGCAGTAAGATTAGTTGCTGCTTGGAATACTAAAGATAGTGATGTTGATGAATTGTTAAATACAATTAAAACTAACTAGGATTTTCTTTTAAAAACTCAATATATTTTATTACTTCATCAAACTGTTTATCTGGAATATCTTTATAACTTGCATTAAATTTACTTTTTACGCAAATAGCAACATGAGCATAGGGATTTCTTCCTTTAGGGTGATTTGGGTGGTTAGGTAATTGCCCCACCAAATAATCGCCAGCATCCTGAATAATTTTCCAGAGTTTTTGCGAGTTTTCTGGCGTCATACTACTCTAAACCTTGTTTTATCTAAAAAAGATCTAGTTCTGTGTCTAGTTATCTTATGAAATCTTTTAAACAAACTTATCTTCTTTTAGCTCTGTATTTTTCGTTAATACCATCAATATAAACTCTTATTTTTTCTCTTTCCGCAACACTTCTAGATTCCTTTAATTGATCTTGTAATTTTTTTTTTTTACTTTTTTCTAAGTAAGAATAATAAATCGGAATTAAAATTGTTAGTCCAACTATGACTAAAGCTAATAATATTTGCCAATTATTCATAAGAATATTTGTATATTATTATTGATAAAAATTCTATCTGAGTTGTAGATTATTTAGATTTTAAGGGGATTAATTTAGATATGATTAACTATATATCATCAATATACTTTTGTCTATGAAAAAGTGAAATTGAAAAAAAAAATTTTTAAAAGTAAAAAAATTTTTACACCATAGGTGTATCAAAATTATTTATGAATGAAAAAGATAGAATAGAATATATTAAAAGGGAATGGAAAAAATTCTTAGAAAAAAATTCTAAGAGAGATATAGATATTTCTAAAATTAAATCCATAGACGAAGTTAAACAAGCATTAAAAATACGAGAAGCTGTAGAATATATTTCCGAAGAATTTAACGTTGGATTATCTGACGAACAGGTCGTTTTGTTATCAGATGCTTTGATTGAAAAAACAGTCATAGATGAAAAAGGAGAAATTAAAGAAATAAAATCTCGTGAGGGCAGACCTTATTTTTTTTCTCAAAATGTATTCCTGATGATAACAAGATTAGAATTTGGGGTATTAATTAGTGAACTGGAAAGGCTAGATAGACCGGAAATAAATGAGATATTTGAAGAAATTCGAGAACCAAAAATCAACCAATTAAATAATTCTTTAGAAAAAAATGGAGTAAGAGTTGAAAATAGAGGCGAATATCCTACGATTAAAGGATATCATTTGTGTGATATAATTAATTGATAAAAGTATGAATACTAGAATTAAATATGGAAATTCAGAGGCACTACTAGAATACATGTTAGATGGCGGAACAGTCTCTATTCTAGAGGCAATATTGTATTTTGGTGTTCAAAGTCCTAATAGAGCATTTACTCAATTTAAAAGAAAAGGTTTTATTGTTAAAAAAAAATCAGTTTCTATGGCTAAAGTAATGGTTAGGCTTAATAAAAATATTAAGTGCAATACTCCAAAAAATTTACCAATTAGAGATATTATTATGTCCGAATATTATATTAGCAAATGAGTAGATCTTTTAGTCAAAGACAAAGAAAAATTTTAGAGATTGTTGGTGGAAACACTTGTGCTTCGTGTGGAAAAAATCTTAAGGATGGATTTCATGCCGATCATGTAATACCTTATTCAAAAAAAGGTAAAACTATATTAAATAACGGACAAGCATTGTGCCCAAAATGTAATCTTAAGAAAGGTGCTAAGTAAAAATGTCATTATCATTAAGATCTTGGCAAGATCAGGCTATAAATAAAGCCCTGAATTGGTATTCAAGCGAAAATCAATCTAATAATAAATTTCTTATCAATGCCGCACCCGGTGCTGGTAAAACTATTTGTGCATCTGTGATTGCAAAAAAACTACTTGATAATGGAAATATAAAAAGAGTTATAGTAATTGCACCTCGAAGAGAAGTTGTGCGTCAGTGGAAGGATGAATTCAAAGTTGTAACAGGACGAACAATGCTGGTTGTCGTAGGAAAAAATGACGATCAGGGACTAGATGTATGTGCAACATGGAATTCTGTAGATGATCAAAAAGATTTATTTCAAACAATATGTGAAACAGATAATACTCTGGTAATATGTGACGAGCATCATCACGCAGCAGTTAAAGCAGCTTGGGGAGAAAGTGCAGACAGTGCTTTTTCAAAAGCAAAGTATGTTTTAATATTAACAGGTACACCGATCAGGAGCGATGGTGAAAGACCTGTTTGGTTCCAGTATTCAGGTGGAGAAATAACACATCCTAAAGATGGACAATTTACTCTTACATATGGTGAAGCTGTTGATTTGAAATATTGTAGACCAGCTTTTTTTCATCGTCATGAAGGTAAATTCACTGTTGTACTAAAAGATGAAAATGACCCAATTTTTGTATCAGGTACCACTGGAATCGAGATAGATGAGAAAAAACATACTAAAAAATTTATTGGAGCAATTCAAAAATCTTGTGATTTTTATACATTAGCCAGATCACCAAAATATAAAAAAGATGGAAAAACACCAGATTTAAATTCGTATCAAGCATCCATGTTAGAGTGGGGTATATCCAAACTTGAAGATATAAAATAGAGACTTCCAAATGCTGGTGGTTTGGTTATTGCACCTAATATTAAAGTTGCAGAATACATGGCTGATACTCTTAAAGAATTAACAGGTGAAAAACCAATGTTAGTTCATAGCAATATGTCAAATGCTGATAGTTTAATAGAGGCTTTTAGAGAGAGTAATAAAGACTGGATTGTATCTGTAGCAATGATTAGTGAAGGTGTAGATATAAAAAGATTAAGAGTTCTTGTTTATCTGCCAAATGCACAAACTGAATTATCTTTTAGACAAGCACTTGGAAGAGTTGTCAGATCAGCAGGAAAAGATGATGATTCTAGTGCATATGTTGTAATGCCAACACACAATATTTTTGAAGAATATGCTCGCAGAGTTGAAAGAGAAATGAAGTTAATTGAAATAAAAGATAGTTCAAAAAATACTAAAATTTGTCCTAAGTGTGAGGAGGAGAATGATAAAACTAACGTAGAATGTAAGTTTTGTGGCTATGAGTTTCCACAAAGAAAAACAAGGTTTAAAATTTGTGAAAAAGAAACTTGTGGTCACCAAAACCCAGTACATTTAGATAACTGTCAAAAATGTGGGGAAAAATTTGGTCATGATTTTGTAATCACACTAGACAATGCTTTGAGAATGGGTGGAATTGCAAGAGAAATGGATGTAGATGAGGCTGATGTTCAAGAGGCTGAAAAATATTACAAGAATATTAGAAAAGAAATTTTAGAAAGTGGTGATGCACGAGTCATTGAGGTTTTAAGCTTGTTTCCAGATGAAGCGTTAGTTAAATTAAAAAGAATACTAGATAAAGCATCAAGATAATTTGTATCAATTTTAAGACAAAATTCAGTCTAATTATTAACATCAGAACATGTTTTTATTAATTATTGAAAATCTCAGAACTTAATAAAATAACAAAAATAATTACAGGGGAATTAAGGCTCTTCCCAGATCCAGTAAGGCTTTTAGCTCCAAAATTGCTAAATTATACAAAAAATTATAGAGATTTTTTAATATTATTTGAACTGTCAAAATTTCAATCAAACAGAAGTCAAATTTTAAAGATAATTCAAAATAATCAATTTATTTCTGAAAAACTAAGCGAACTTATAAAAAGAAAATCTAATAAAAAAATAAATAACAAAATTAATAACATGCTTGAAAAAATACATAACAATGAGGAAATTAACTTATGATAGATTATCTATTTTATTTATGTGTCGATATTCTTGTTTGGATAGCAAATTTTACTGGAACAAGTTATGAGTTTGTTAATATAGTAATATTCGTTTTGGGTTATCCATTATTTGCAATAGCTTTGCTTTTAATAATTTATTTCCAATATAAAAAAATAAAAAAAATAGAGCATAAAATTGATTAATGAATTTCTAATAGTAATTTTAATCAAAAAATTTCCTGGTTTTGTTAATTTAATCTTAGAAATTTTTTTGTTAGGTTATTTACCTCTTTCGTCTATTAAAAAAATTAATCTTTTTAAAAACATAATTAAGTCAAAAATAAAACATCTAAGAATGATTTACTAGGCATATGCATTGGATTTCAATCCTTTTTTATCGTATTCCGCTTTTTTTATTATCTCCCTTGTTGCGTAATTCGAACCAAACAAAAAGGATTGAGACCATTACAAATTACAAACTTTTAACCCTCAAAAAATCAATCAACAATAGGAGTTCCAATATATGGAAATAGGCCGTGTCTGTAAGTACTGTCACGTGAGTGCTTACGTTGCGTATGATAACTGCGACCCTGTTTATAAACAAACTTTCAAATTTGAAATATTACCAGGTGAACACAACAGTTTAGTCTGGGATAAAATCATAAAAATATTTAAGAAAAATGGATACAAAGTGGAGCTCAAATCATGAAAAGAGTTTTACTTATTATTTTATTACATCTATCTCTTTTTTTTATTATTTTTGCCTATCACACTCAAGCTGAAGAATTAGAAGAAGAATGGAGTATTGAAAGATTTGAAAGCTTGATATTTGCACGTGTTTATGGAGAGGTAATTCATGGAGATAGTTTAAATTTTTTTATTAGAGCTTCAGATAATTGTGAAAAGGTTTGGCACAATTTTACATTTTATACATATGAACAACCTGGAGATATAAAACAACTACTTCACAAACATATTCCAATAAAAATTAATAATGAGGAAGTGACAGCATACGTTGATCATATTATGCCATTTTTACAAGGATATAGAGTTTTATTTTCCTTAGGATCATTTCCTATCAAAGAATATATTTACAAGTTAAATAATTTTTATATCGAAGAAAAAAAATTTGAAATTCAAATAATTGATGGACTTGATTTTAAAACTAGTAAATATTTTGATATATCTATCAATAGCTGGAAATTAGATAAACTTGTTCCATCTGTACTTGAAGCTCACAGAAAATGTAAAGAAATTAGCAATTTAAATAGTTAATGATTTATCTAAAAAATAAACTTTTTCTAATATCAATAATTTCTCTGATCTGTTTGTCTTTAATAGCATTCCAAGAAACAAATAAAGTACATAATTGATATAAGGCAAATATCTCATTTTTTTGATTTTGAGATAAATCACTATCTGCCTCTACATAGTTTTCAAAATAAGAAATATTATTTCTTGCACAGTTTAAATAATACTTACAAGCATCTGTTACTGTGGCTGTTGACCACCAGTTTGAGTCTCTGAAAAGATTAGATATTTCTTGATAGAAAGAACTTGTTTTAGAAATAACTAAATCATTTTGAACATTTTCTGAAAATTGATCTAATTCAAATTGAATTAAAGCTAATATCTTTTTTTCACTACTTCTCTTAACAAGTAGTTCAATGACATTTTTATATGACATTGATTGGATTTTATTCCAATTATTAAAAAAATCATTTGGTGCTTTATTGAAATCTCCCATATTTAATAATTAATAAGATCCTTTTTGTTTTGCTCCTTTATAGAAAATTTCTTGCAAGTAATTATTTTCTTTTTTTCTCATCAAAATATTTTCCTCACTCATTAAAGCATTTGTTCTATTTATTACTTCATGATAATTATATTTATCTTCTCCTCTAGCAATTTGAACGCTATTTTTACCTAAGGTTTGTTTTACATTTGTGCCTATATAGCTTTGAACTGCAAAGCCTATTCTTCGATCATTACTTTTGTTTATACCTGATCCGTGAACTATTCTTGGATGGTGTAAAGACATTTGGCCTGCTTTAAGTTCTACAGACTTAACCTCTTTTTCTGGAACCTCTTCAACTGTTTGACCTCTAGTAAGTAGGTTTCCTTCATTAAATTTCTCATTATGATCTTTAAGTTCTATATGAGATTTAGGCCACATTCTCATACACCCATTTACTTCGTACGAATCTGTAATTGCTATCCATGCTGTAACCCAGTTATGTGGCTCCAATCCAATATATTTAGCATCTTGGTGATAACTTACAAATCCTTCTTGTTTAGGGTTTTTTATAAACAAAGTACTACTACAAACTAAAATATTTTTACCTATGATGCTTTCAACAGCATCAAGAATTTTGGAATTATGCACAATTGCATCTAGTTTAGGAGAGATTAAGTGAACATTATATCTACCAGATTTATCAATTTCATTTGGCATTTCTTTTTCTATTAATTCTATTTCATTTCTTGTTGCTAAAGCTTCTTCTTCAGTCAAAACATCTAAAGGAGCCACATATCCCTCTTCATTGTACTGTTTAAGTTGATTTGAATTAAGATAAGTCATATTATTTTTTAAAGATTATATGAGTGCAATTATTACTTCAATACATAACTGTCCTGTAAAATCTATTTCATTTCAAAATATTAAGAAGTGTAAAATTAATAAAAATATTGGAATAGAAGGTGATAGAGTTTTTGCTTTTTCTCAAAATCTTGATTTGGATCATTCTAAAGAATTTGAAAAAAATCCTGAAGCAAGAATAGGAAAATGGAACAAAATTGTAACACTTAAAAATACTCCTGTGTTTAATAAGTATAATTTTTTATATGATCATAATAAGTTAACTTTAACACTAAAAGACAAAGAAATTATTACTATTAATATTAATAATTTTGATGAAAGAGATGATCTTGTAAAAAAATTAATTGAATTAGAGAGTTCTTTAAAAAAAGATATTAGACTTATGAGAAATGATGAACACCCTTTTTATGATACTTCCATATCTAACAAATCAATGTTTAAAAATTCAATTTCTTTTTTAAATATTAATAGTATTAAAGATTTTGAAAATAAAATTAATAGAAAAATTGAAACGTCAATATTTAGAGGAAATTTATATTTTGATGGGATTGAGGCTTGGGAAGAAAGAAAATGGATTGATAAAACTTTAAAAATTAACAATGTTCCATTTAAAGTAGAAAAAAATATTCCAAGATGTGTTGCCATTAATCTAAAACCAAAATCAGATGATAATTCATTTAATTTACTTAAAATTTTAAAACAAACTTACAATCACTTTGATATGGGTATTTATTTAACTCCTTTAGAAGATGGAGAAATCAATTTATTAGATAAAATTGAAATAAATTAAAAAATCAAACAACTTAAGATTGAAATTTTTTTTTAGTGTGTCTGTACACCTGTTATCTAATCTGTTTAAATTTAAAAAAATATAACAACTAAGGAGAGATAATAATGAGAAAGATTTATAAAACATTAACAGTTTTATTTGTTCTTCTGTTTAGTATTTCTACTGTTAATGCAAAAACATTAACTGAAAGACTCGCAGATGGTCACAAATTAAGACTAGGTTTCGGTACTGCTGTGCCATGGGCATATGCAGGAGATAATGGTGAAGCATTAGGTTTCGTAAATATGATTGCGTTAACTGTTCTAGAGGAAATGGGAATTACTGAGCATGAAACTAAAGTTTTTGAATGGTCAGGTCTTATTCCAGGAATAAATGCAGATAGATCAGATATGATTACTGGGGGTATGTACATTCTAAAAAGTAGATGTGCTAACATTGATTTTTCTGACCCAATTGGAGTATTTGGTGATGCAATGTTAGTGCCAAAAGGAAATCCTAAAGGAATTAATAATTATGCAGATGTAATAAGAACTGGAGCTAAACTAGTTACAGGGACTGGATTCAATACTGTAGAAGCAGCAAAAAAAGCAGGTGTCCCAGATAGCCAAATGCTTTTAGTAGAAGGTGAAGTTGGTATTTTAGCAGCAATGAAAGCAGGAAGAGCTGATGCTGCTGTGCAAACTTTCTTTGGTGCAAAAGAACATGAAGAAAAAACTGGTGGAGCATTTGAAGTTACTGATCCAAAACTAATGCCTAAAGAAACTGTAAATGTAGTTGGAATTGGTTTTAGAAAAAGTGATAGTAAGTTCAGAGATGCCTTTAACGTGGCTCTAGCTAAAGTTTTAGCTAACCCTGGTAAAATGTTAGAGAGAGCTGGTAAGTATGGCTATGATAAAGCTCAACTACCACCACCTGACATGACTACTGAGTGGGCTTGCTCAACTAAATAATTTACATAATTATAAAATTAAACCAGGCAACTTAATTGTTGCCTGGTTTTTAAAATCTAAAGGAAAATAGTTTGACATATCTTGAATTTTTGAACGAGCATGGTGTTACCCTTTTATTGGGAACAATAACTACAATAAAAGTTCTTGTTTGTTCTATGATTCTATATGTAATTATTTCTATGATTTTTGGTTTGATGAGACTTTCTAAAAATCCAGCTATACAAGGAATTGCTACGGTATATATAGAATTTTTTAGAGGAACTTCTTTATTAGTTCAATTATTTTGGGCCTATTATGTATTACCTTTCTTTGGAATATCTTTAGAAGCTTTTACTGCAGGCGTAGTAGCTCTAGGTTTGAATTTTGGTGCATATGGCGCAGAAATAGTAAGGGCAGGAATACTTGCGGTACCTAAAGGGCAATGGGAGGCAGCACATGCTTTAAATTTTACTCCAGCAAAAAGAATTAAAAGAATTATTATTCCACAAATTTTTCCAATAATTTTACCACCCGCTGCAAATTTAACTGTAGAATTATTAAAAGCTACAGCATTAGTTGCATTAGTGACAGTTGTGGATTTAACTTTTGAAGCAAAACAAATTAACTCTATTACCTGGTTATCAGCACAGTGTTTTGGAACAGCATTACTGATTTACTATATTATTGCTAGATTTGCATTAGTTCCGTTTTTAAGATGGCTAGAGGTATTAGCAGCTAGAAAAGTTGGAAAGGAGA
Organism: uncultured Pelagibacteraceae bacterium; assembly: GCA_902596185.1. Lineage (GTDB taxonomy): Bacteria > Pseudomonadota > Alphaproteobacteria > Pelagibacterales > Pelagibacteraceae > Pelagibacter. The sequence continues at coordinate 21,485 of CACJSX010000008.1, read as the reverse complement.
GGATTTAAATTATGGAAATGGGGTGGAGATGGGATTTTACAATAGAAATATTGCCACAAATGGCAATAGCAACTTTAAACACTATTCTTGCTGCTGGAGTAGGTTATGCAATTGCTTTAGTTGTTGGATTATTTTTTTTACTAGGTCAAAGAACACCATTTAAAATTGTTAACTGGTTAAATAGAGAAATAGTAGAATTTATAAGGTCGACTCCACTTCTAATTCAGTTATTTTTTGTCTACTTCGTATTACCACAATTTGGTATTACATTATCAGCGTGGGTATGTGGAATGATTACAATAGGTCTTCATTTTGGAACTTATTTATCTGAAGTTTATAGAGGGGCTTTGGAAGGAGTTTCAAAAACACAATGGGAGGCTTGTAGAGCTCTAAATTTTTCTACAATATATACTTATAGAAGAATTGTTTTACCACAGGCATTTCCAATAGCTATACCAGGAATGGGTAATTACCTGGTTGGAATTTTTAAAGATACCCCATTACTATCCACTATTGGAGTTGCAGAATTATTTCATGCAGCTACAGCTGTAGGTGGGTATAATTATAGATATTTAGAACCGTATACTATAGTCGGAGTAATATTTTTAACATTATCTATTCCAGCTGCAATGTGGGTTAGAAAATTAGAAAATGATGTTAATAAAGCACAAGGTAAAATAAAAAAATAAATTATGAAAAATAAAACTGATGAAATTATTGTAAAATTTGATCAAGTCACAAAACAATATGGTGATTTAGTAGTTTTAGATAAATTAAATTTAGATATAAAAAAAAATGAAATGGTTTCAATTATAGGACCATCTGGATCAGGCAAAACAACAGTATTGAGAGTTTTAATGACTCTAGAAAAAATTAATAGTGGAGTAATTTATTTAGACGGTGAGTCTTTAACACACATGAATGAAAATGGTAATCTTGTAGAGGCAAGCGAAAAATATTTGAGAGATAGACGTTCTAAAATTGGAATGGTTTTTCAACAATTTAATTTATTTCCTCATATGACTGCTTTACAAAATTGTATTGAGGCTCCAATTGAAGTTTTAGGACTTAAAAAAGAAGAAGCTGAAGAAAGAGCTCTTGAATTACTCGAGTTAGTAGGCTTAACTGACAAAAAAGATCAACATCCAAGCAGACTATCAGGAGGTCAGCAACAACGAGTTGCTATTGCTAGAGCCTTAGCAATGAGACCTAAAGTAATGTTATTAGATGAAATTACCTCAGCGCTTGATCCTGAGGTTGTGGGTGAAGTTCTTAATGTAATTAGGTCGTTAAACAAAGAGCATAGCTTGACAATGATTATGGTAACTCATCAAATGGGATTTGCACGCGAAATTTCAGATCGAGTATGTTTTTTTAATGAGGGAAAAATATTTGAGGAAGGACCTCCAGAAAAATTATTTGGAGATCCGCAAAATGAGAGAACAAAACAATTTCTTCATGCTGTTCTTGATGCAAATTAACAAAATATCTCTATTAAATTTATAAAATTTTAGACAATTTAATCCTAAAACTATATAGGTTTTGAATAATTAATGAAAAAAATAAAAAAACTTATAATTGCATGTGATGGAGAGTCTGCGAGTGGAAAAAGCACAGCTGCAAAACTTATATCTAAAAAATACAAATTACTTTTAATAAATTCAGGACTTTTATATAGGTATGCCAGTAAGCTAATAATCAAACACAAGCCTAAAAATCAAATTTCTTTTGTAAAAAATAAATTTAAAAATATTTCTTATAAGAAAATCTCAAAACAGAATTTACATTCAGAGCAAATCAGCAATCATGTAGCTGGTTTGGCAAAAATAAAAAAAATTAGAGAAATTGTTAATAAAGTACAAATTGCCATAATCAGAAAAAATAAAAGAATATGTGTTGAAGGGAGAGATATCGCCAGTAAAATATTATCAAAAAATCCCAAGTATGATATAGCGTTTTATTTTAAATGCAGTTTGGACGTTGCAAGTCATAGAAGATGGTTAGATATTAAAAAGAAATTACCATTAAAAGAGGTTAAAAAGTCTTTAAAAAAACGTACTTTAACTGACAAAAACAGAAAGCACAGTCCACTAATAAGAGTAAGAGACTCTATTTTAATTAGATCAGATCAGCTGACAAAAAAACAAGTTCTATCAAAAATGTCTAGCTATATAGATAGATTAAAAAAATAAAAATTAATTATTTTGTTGATAATTTGGTTCTTCAATTGGTTTTGCATCAGGATCTAATTCCAATCCAGCTGGTGTAATTGTAGCTGGGACTGGTGTAAATGTTGAATCTGGATTTTCCACAGTTTCTCTAACTCTCATTCTGTATAAACCGAAACCACCAATAATTGCATGAGTAATAATTAAAAAAATAAATAAACCGTTTAAACCAAACCAATCCATGAATAGAGAACATAAAATAGGACCACTTATAGCCCCAACACCAAAAATAAATTGTAAACCACCTCCTGCTGCAACGAATTGAGATTTTGGAACAAAGTCATTTGTATGAGCAAGATTTAGAGAGAACAAGGGAAGACATAAACTCGAATATAGTCCAACAAAAATGAAGAATAAGATTTTTTTAAATGCAAATTCATCTAGATGATAAATATTTTGAAACGGATCATTTGAGCTTAAGATTGAGAGAAATGCTAATAAAGAACTTCCAAAAGTTGTAATTACAATTACTTTTCTTCTGTCAAATGTATCTGAAAAATAACCTATTGGCCCTTGCCCAATAACACCGGCTATTGTTGAAATAAAAAGTAAAACTGAGGTTTCAAGCAAAGTATAGTTTGCTTTTGTTGCGTAAACAGCAATTAAAGAGAAGAAAGCAGCATGAATTATGCCAGTAAAGAAAGAACTCAATGTCCCGAGTGGAGAAATTTTATATAAGTCTTTAATACTTATCGTTTCTATTTTTTTAAATTTCGGAGCAGGTCTTTTTGTTAATAAAATAGGAACAAGAGCAACTGACAGTAAAATAGAGACTAAAATAAATGGCTCATAATCCTCAGGTTTACTAACATTAAGCAGCAACATACCAATAGCCAATCCAAAGTAAATTACCATCATATAAGCTGACAATAGTTGTCCTCTATTTTTATTGGTCGCCCTATCATTTAACCAGCTTTCAGTAACCACATAACAACTAACTAAACTTATACCTGTTATAAATCTACTAATTGTCCACATGAATGGATTTACATAAACAACAGCGATTAAAGCACTTAAAGATGCAAGTGAAGCGAATGCAGCAAAAACTCTTATATGACCAACTTTTGAAACAAAGTTAGGTGTTGTTCTTGAGCCTACAAAGTAACCAACAAAATATCCTGACATGAATATACCTGTTGTCAAAACACTAAAATCTTCAAGTACTGATCGAATACCCATGACTTGTAATTGCAACCCATGACCAATCATCATCAATCCAATCCCAATAAAAAGAGCCCAAGATTTTTTTACTTCTTTTTGCATTTATAAATTTTTTAATTTAATAATTTCCGGCTAAGTAGTTTTGGTTTGTGTTTTTTTTATGGCCAGTAGAGAATGAATTGCTATCGTGATAATGATAACGATACCTCCATAGATAGTCTCGTTAGATGGTTGTTCTTTAATAACCATCCAAACCCATATTGGTCCAAGGATAGTTTCTAATAAGAAAAATAGATTAACTTCAGCTGCTGTTATAAATCTTGGTGCTATAGTCACTAAAACAAATGGTATAGCTACACACATTACACACATTAAAGGTATATAAAAAAGATCATTTCCCACTAAAGCAAAGTCTTTAACAAAGAAAAAGGCAAATATAGCAACGCATGATTTTCCAATTACGGCAGCAGGCACCAAATCAGTAGATTTTGCGTATCTTGCAATGTTTGCGTTACAAGCTAATCCAAAAGAAGTGATTAAACCAAACATATCTCCATAAAAATTGCCAAGACTTAAAGAGTCGTAAAAAATATAAACACAAGCAATAAACGTAATTATGATAGCAACCCAAGTCTTATTATCCGGTTTTTCTTTTAAAAAAATAGCTCCCAAGATTGCTGAAAGCATTGGTGCAAGAGCTACCATTAACAAAGTGTTTGCTACATTGGTATTTTGTATTGAGATAATAAAAGTAATATTACAAATAGAAAAACTAATTACATAAAAAATACCTGGATAACCAATTTTAAACAATGCTTTTAAGAAATTATTTTTATAAAACAAAAGAAGACCAATTAGAACTACTACAAATGGTATTGCCCCTCGGTAAAAAAGCATTCCCCAAGTATCAATATTTGATAATCTAATTAGCAAAGAATCTGGAGTTATAAACATTACTCCTATAAAAGCCATCAAAGAACCTTTTTGCTGATTAGTTAAATTGTTCAAGCTTTAAGTTCTTTCCAAAAAATTTTTGCTAAATTTTTTCCTGAAAGATCAAAAAATGTTTTAAGTCCAGTTGGAGATGTAACATTTATATCTCCATTGAGTTTTTGATCTATAAAATCAATTCCTGCAAAAAAAATATTTTCTTTTTTTAAATCTTTTGCAATTAGTTTTGAAATTTTAATTTCTTTACTTGTTAATTTTATGTTGGTTGGTTTTGCTCCTTTACTCATATTACTTAAAATTGAACCTTTCTTTGGAACCCTTGAAATTGCACCACATACTTTCCCATTAATAATAAAAACCCTTTTATCTCCGTTACTTATTTCTGGAAGAAATTTTTGGCACATAATATGATTATGTTTTTTTATAAATTTACTAACTAATTTTAAATTAAATTTAGTTAGTAAATGAATATCATTTCCACTGAAACTATGGATGGGCTTTAAAATAACTTTTTTGTTTTTTTGGAAAAATTTTTTAATTTCATCCATATTTTGAGTAAAAATGGTAGCTGGCATGTATTTTTGATATTTAGATGAATACAATTTTTCAGAAATATTTCTTACAGAGGTAGGGTTGTTAATTATTTTAACTTTAGTCTTAATTGTATCCAAAATGTATGTTGTTGAAATATACTCAAGATTAAAAGGTGGATCTTGACGAATAAGAATAAATTTACATTTACTTAAGTCTAGATTTTGTTTTTTTGTGATTTTATAGAATTTTTTATTGCTATAGTTAAATTTAATAAAAAAACCCTTGGCTGTAACTTTTGAATTAACAACTGATAAGTCCTTTGGATCGTAATAGAAAATTTTATATTTTTTGTTCTGAATTTCGTTTGCTAAAAAAACACTTGTATCCGTTAAAGGATTTAGTTTAGAAGGATGATTTCCTTGAACAGCAATAATTCTATTTATCATATAATTCGTCTAAATTTTCGTTTTTTGAAAATTTACTAATCATATGATCTGCGTTTGTTGTCTTATTATCAATTACTTTTTGTAGATGATTTAGGAATACAGTCTCGTTATTACCTTTTTTACTTAAAACATCTCTATTCTCTAAACCTTTTCTTGAAAGATCTAAAAGAGTAGATGACCAATAAAGAAGATCTTTACCCATTAATTGAGTATTAAATCCTTTTTTTTGGTGCCTCTAAATAGGCATTAATTATTTTATCTTTATCCCATGTTGAAATTAGTTCATGAACTTCATCTAAATTTCCATAAAGCATTCCAATATTGAAAGCTGGTCCTGCACATAAACAATCCCAACCACAGGTATCCATTGATCTCAATTCAATATATTTCTTAACTCTGTTTTCAGTAAATATTGTGCTTAAGTGAGTTATTAAGTCTGCTTCAGTTGGAAGCCTATTTTCAATTTCTTGGATTTTTCCTTCCATAAAATCTTTAAAAATATATTTCCTACCTGAAATATAATGGTCTTTATTTTGTATAAATAATATAGGAAAATTGATTACGAAATCTGCATATTTTTCAAAATTCATACTTTCAAAAAATAATTTAGGCAATCCACCTCTAGAAGTACTTTGCCATACTTTAGATCTATAAGATAAATAGTTACTATTTTTTTTCTCTACAATTGAGGAATTAGCAAACAAAGCAATTGCAATAGGTACAATTGAGTTTGCTACTCTAAACTTTTTAATAAAATCTTCTTCTGAACTATAATCTATATTTAACTGAGTACCACATGTTCGATACATCATATCTAAACTAAGTTCACCACCTAGAGGCATATCTTTAGTCATTAATTCATATCGTTGTTTAGGATTATTTGGGATTTCATTCAATTTAGATATAGGATCAAATCCTGCACTAACAATTTTTATATCCAATTTTTTAGTAACTTGCTTTAGTTCAAACAAATAATCTTGTGATTCAGCACAAGCCTCGTGCATATGATTTAATTTATCTCCTGATAATTCTATTTGATTGCCTGGTTCAAGAGTTATATTTTTTCCACCCTTATTAAGCGCAATAATATTTTCTTTTTCAAAAACTGGATTCCAGCCAAATTCAAGCAAGGCTGTAAACATTTCTTTTATTTTTGAGTAATCAATCCTTCTATTATCTGAATTATTAAATAAAAACTTTTCATGCTCAATACCAATTTTAAAATTTTTTGGCTCTTTAATCCCTGATTTAAAATAATTAATAATTTTTACTTTTGAATCAATCATGCGCTGTAAATAGTGATTTATATCTAAATTTAAAGATAATAATAAGGCTCTTTTGCAAATATTTTTTTAACTAATGGCTTAAAATCATCCAATGACATACTTTTATAATTAGGATCAAATGAGCATTGGTCATATTTTTCGCAAAAATCTATAGTGTCTTGATAATACTTGTGGTCTTTAAATTTATCTCTTGCATTTCTATCACCCCCTAAATGATGAGCACTGTAGTAAGTTTGAAAAAGGCCATGATGTAAAATAATCCAATAGGTTCTTTCTGAAACATAAGGTCTAAGTATGGATGCAGCATATTGAGAATGATTCATTGGTGCCAAATCATCTCCAATATCATGTAGTAAAGTTGCAACAACCATTTCATCACTTTCTTTATTTTTAAAAGCTCTTGTTGCAGCTTGTAAGGAGTGTTCTAGTCTAGTGATTTTGTAACCCTCTAAAGTGGTGGTTTGTTTCGATAAATAATTTAGAACTCTCTCGGCTGTTTGTCTCTCAAAGTTTTTCTCAAATTTTTCAAGAAGCTCGTAATCTTCCTTCGTTCCATTTTTCATTTCAGTAAAATTAACTGTTTTCATTGCTTAATTATTTGATCCACTGCTTAATAAGGATAATTGAGTTATTTTATTATCTCCTAATTCATCCACTAATTTAACAGGATATTCTCCTGTAAAATAATGGTCTGTTAATTGAGGATAAGCTTCGTTCCTTTTTTCAAAACCAATCGCTTTATACAACCCTTCTATTGATAAAAATCTTAAAGATTTAGCTCCAATATATTCACAAATTTCATCATTTGTTTTATTTGCTGCTAACAATTCTTTTTTGGTAGGAGTATCTACACCATAGAAATCTGGATATCTTATTTCAGGGCATGCAATTTTTACATGAACTTCTTTTGCACCAGCATCATAAAGCATTTTAACAATTTTGTATGATGTTGTTCCTCGAACAAGAGAGTCATCAATTAGAATTATTTTTTTATTTTTAATTGTTGTTTGATTAGCATTTAATTTTAATTTAACACCCAAGCTTCTAATTTTTTGGCTTGGCTCAATGAAAGTTCTTCCAACATAATGATTTCTAATTAACCCATGTTCAAAGTTCATTTTTAATTCTTGAGCAAAACCCATAGCAGCAGCATTTCCAGAGTCCGGGACTGGAACCACTATATCAGCATTAGTATCATTTTCTTTTGCTAGCTCTCTACCAATATTTTTTCTATGTTCATATGCAGTTTTTCCTCCAATTAGACTGTCTGGTCTTGAAAAATAAATATACTCAAAAACACAAGGCTTTACTTTTTTAGCAGGGAATGGCTTAATACTTTTCAATTCGTTATTTTCAATTAAAACTATCTCACCATTTTCAACTTCTCTTACAAATTTTGCACCAATTATATCAAACGCACAAGTTTCAGATGCTAAGACATAACTATTACCAAGCTTACCGATTACTAGTGGTCTAATTCCATATGGATCTCTTACCCCAATTAATGAGTTTTGAGTTAACATAACTAATGCATAGCCACCTTGAATTTGAAAAATTGCATCAATTACTTTATCAATTGTTTTTGGTCTCTTTGATTTAGCTATTAATTGAACAATCGTTTCAGTGTCTGAAGTAGTGTAAAATATAGCTCCATCTTCAACTAGTTTATTTCTCAAAGCTATTGAATTAGTAAGATTTCCATTATGTGCAACTCCAATTCCACCTGCATTGGTGTCAGCAAAAAAAGGCTGTATATTTCTTAATATATTATTCCCAGTTGTGCTGTATCTGTTGTGGCCAATTGCATAATTACCCTTAAGATTATTTAACACCTTTTCTTTGTTGAAATTATCACCAACTAAACCAAATCTTTTTTCAGAATAATATTTTTCACCATCAAAAGTAACTATACCACAGCCTTCTTGACCCCTGTGTTGTAGAGCATGAAGTCCAAGTGCAGTTAGAGCCGAAGCATCCTTTGCGTTGCTAATGCCAAAAACCCCGCATTCTTCCTTCAATCTTGGATTATAGTTCTTTAATTTTTTCTTTAGAATCTTGATATGTTTTTTCATTAGGAAATTCTTTTATCAGATAACTACTACCTTTTTCTAAATATGGAAAGACGTATGATTTGTCAAAATTTATTGGCCATTTATCATAATTATAAACGATATGAACACCCGAAAAGATACAAACAGAAATAATATAAGCTCTTATAAAGCCAAAAAAGAATCCAAAAGTTTTATCTAAGCTACCGATTCCTGTATATCTGACCGCTTTACTGATTCCTTTATTAATTAATAAAACTAAAAAGATTACAACTATAAATATTATTATTCCCAAACCAACATCGAGCACATATTCATTATCAATTATGTCTTTTACATATGGCTTAATTCTTGGAAATAGAATTAATGTAATTATGTATGCTAGCAACCATTTAGCCATTGAAAGGATACTTAAAATGAAGCCCTTTTTATAACAATTAATTAAAGAAAGAATTGTTAAAATTAAATAAATTAAATCAATTATTGACGTTACTTTATAAAAATCTTTTATGATTTCTAACATTAAGATGATTTGCCAAAAGGTTTAATAATTAAAATTAATGCAGGAAGCAGAGTCAATACTGATATCATAGCTAACAACATGGCTAATCCTGTAAACACACCAAAATAAATTGTTGGGATAAACTTCGATAACACCAAAATTGAAAATCCAAAAACAATCGTAATTGAAGTATTTAGTATAGCAACCCCAACAGTTGAGTGACACGTATTTAATGTTTTGTTGTAATCTTTTATTTTATTAAACTCTTCTTTAAATCTATAAATATAGTGAATACTGTTATCTACGGCAATTCCTATTGTAATTGCTGCAATAGTTATAGTCATCATATCTAAAGGTATTCCTAACAATCCAATTATTCCTAGTATAAAAAAGGCAGCAATAAAATTTGGAACAACGCCAATTAATGAAAGTTTTATATTTTTAAATAAGATTATGAACATTGAAAATATTCCAATCATAACCAATCCCAATGTTAAAATTTGAGATTTAAAAAGGCTTTGTAATAAATTGTTAAATAATATTAATACACCTGCTAGTTTGTAATCATTTTCTTCTAAACCAAATTTATCTTTTAGATCAAAATTAATTTTGTTAATTAAATCATTTCTTCTTAAATCTTCCAGCGAGTCTATAATTCTTAAACTAATTCGAGCCTCATTATCCTTGATAGAAAGATAAGGATTGATGATTTCAGTTTTAATGCTTTCAGGAATTTTAGAGTAAAGAACTCCCATTTCTAAAGTACCTAAAGGCTTATTATTATTTAATTGAGTAGCTACTTCAATAATTGATGAAAAAGATAGAACTTTACCAATTTCTGGTAAGCTATCCAAGTAATTATGAACAGATGTAATTAGATCAACTTTATCTTTGGTAAACCAATATTTTTCATCATTATTATCTTCTTCATCACCCCAATCCTCGAATTCATCATCTTCTTCAGATTTTTTTATCTTTTCTTTCTCAGGAAATTTTATGATAACCTCTAAAGGAGTGGTTCCACCTAACTCCTCATCTATAAGTTTCATACCTTTGTAAATTTCAGTATTCTTATCAAAGTAATTTATAAAACTGTTTTCAACTTCAAGCTTACTTATTCCAATAATACTGAATATTATAACTATTCCAGTTACTAAGAAGATAGAGTTTTTATTATTCATAGAAACTAAACTAAGTAAATTCGTGATTTTAGATTTCTGTTCTTTTTTAACTGAAATATTATTTGTCGGTGCAAAGTTTAAAAGGGTAGGCAGTAAAGTAAAAGTAATGATAAATGATGTAATTAACCCAAAAGTCATCATCCAGCCAAAATCAATAATAGGTTTTATTTCACTAAAAATTAAAGATAAGAAAGCGAAAATTGTCGTTAGAACAGTATAAAGAATCGGCCAAAACATTTTTGAAGTTGTTAAGGAAATAATTTCAAAATTATTTTTTGATGGAAAATCTTTTTTAAGCTGAAGAAACCTAGTGCTCATATGAATGTTCATTGCCATTGTTAAAATCAACATAAGTGCAATAAAATTTGATGAGATGACTGTAACTTTCCATCCTAGCAGTCCAAGTAATCCCATCATTATTATCACAGAAAAAAGACAACTACTTATAGGAACCACAATCCAAAGAAGGTTTCTAAAAACAAACCATAAAGTAGCAATTATAAATAATAGAACTCCCAAACCAAAAACTATTATATCACTTTTGATAAAAGTCATCATATCATCAGCTATCATTGGTATTCCTCCCAGATAAATCTTTCCAACATTATCATAACTCTGAATAACCTGTCTAATTTCTAAAATATTCTGGTGGTTTTGTTTTTTGATTTGATCTTTAATTAGTTCAACTTCTTTTTTTGATTTATTTTCTGTATCCTCTAATTTTTTAGACTGTTTAATGTTAACAATAATTCCACTAGTTTTACCATCTTCGCTAATGACAAAATTTCGAAAAACAGGACTATTTAAAATTTCTTTAAAACCTCGATCTTTATCAACATCTTCATCTTTTAATGTTTTGAAGTTTTCTAGTCTTTCTTGGAGGGGAGCTTCTGAATTATTTAAAAGCGGAATGTCTAATAATGTAATCACACTATGGACCCAATTGAGGCTCTGAATTTTATATTTCAAACTTAATAAATTATTAATTGACGAGTCAGTTGCCATTCCCTCATTTGGTGTGTAAGTAAGAATTAAAAATTCCTTAGACCCATATCTTTCAGAGACTTCTTTCAAATATGCTAAATCTGGGTCACCTTCTATTAACAATGTTTCTGATGAAGCATCTAGCCTAAAATTTTTTGAATAATATCCAAAACTTAAAATAGTAATAATTAATAACACAAATATTACTTTGGGATTTTTAAGGATAATGTTTTGATAAAAATGAGCTATCATTCAAGCTCTTTATATTGGAATTTAACTTAATTGAGTATCCTTAAATTTTGTAAATCTTTCCTCAAATTCCAGAGTTACATTACCAATGGGACCGTGTCGTTGTTTTCCAATTATTATTTGAGCTAAATGTGCAACTTCATTCATTTTTGCTTGCCACTCCGCATGTTCAACAGTAGCTTCTCTTGGCTCTTTTCTTTGTAAATAATATCCTTCTCTATAAACAAACATTACAACATCAGCGTCTTGTTCAATAGAACCTGATTCTCTTAAGTCAGCAAGTTGAGGTTTATGATCATCTCTTTGCTCTACTTGTCTTGATAACTGTGAAAGAGCCACGACAGGTACTGAAAGTTCTTTGGCTATTGCTTTAAGTCCTTGAGTGATTTGGGAGATTTCTTGAACTCTTCCATCTTTATTAAATGTAGTTCCTCTCATTAATTGTATGTAATCAACAACTATCATATCAAGACCAAAAAGCCTTTTAATACGTCTTGCTCTATTGCTTAAAGCAGCAATGCTTATTGCTGGAGTTTCATCTATATAAAGTGGCAGTTCAGAGATATTTTTTGATGTTTCTAAAAACTTATCAAACTGATCGTCAGATATTCTTCCTCTTCTAATATCGTTAGAACTTATTCTTGCTTGCTCAGAAATAATTCTAGTAGATAATTGCTCAGAAGACATTTCAAGTGAAAAAAAAGCTATAGATGATTTCTTTCCACTCTCTTGTAGTTTTTGTGCAGCGTTAAATGCAATATTAGTTGCTAGCGAAGTTTTACCCATCGATGGACGACCAGCTATAATTATTAAATCAGATTGATGCAATCCACCGAGCTTATCATCCAAATCTCTTAAACCAGTTGGAACACCAACAATTCCTTCTTCATTCTTATAAGCAGCTGAAGCCATCTCAATTGTTTGTTTCATAGCTTCATCAAATTTTACTAGAGAAGAATTGAAAGATCCTTTTTCAGCTAAATCAAATAATAATCTCTCAGAACTTTCGATTATAGATTGTCCGTTAGTATCAAGATCATTTAATTTTGCACTGTCAATAGTTTGTTCAGAAATTTTTATTAATTCTCTTCTTACAAACATGTCATAAATTATTTTTGAATATTCTATTGCCTGCCTAACTGATGTAGAAAACTTTGTAATTTTAACTAAATATTCTGGAACATTTAAATCATCTTTTTCATCTTCAAAATAATTTTTTAAAGTAATTGGGTTAGCCAACATCCCTTTATAGATAAGACTTTCTACTGCTTCAAAAATTTTTTGATGCATTGGATCATAAAAATTAATACTAGAAATTATTGAATTAACTTCGTCAAAAATATCATTGCTTACGAGAATAGATCCTATGACAGCTTGTTCAGCTTCAATGTTATTTGGTAATTCTTTAAACTGATCTTTGACAATACTTAAATTGTTTTCCATGAGAATAAATTTACATGAAAATTAATTAAATCAAATTGTAAATTGTTACTGGGGAAAAGAATGTATAATTATTGAATTGTATCAGCCGATGAAACATTAATAGTAATTTCAGCATCAACTTCAGAGTGTAAAGAAATTTTAACTTTAAATTTTCCTAAAGCTTTTATTTCTTCAACTGGTTGTATCATCGAAGGCTTGATATCAATTTTGTTTTCCTCTTGAATAAGTTTTGAAATTTCTGTTGGTTTAACGGAACCATATAATTCATTGTTTTCTGTACTTAGTTTTTTTACAGGATATTCTTTACCATTAATTTGATCTGCGATTTGAGAAGCTTCTTTCTTCTTTTCACTATCTTTTTTAGATAACTCAGCTTTAATCTTCTCAACTTCTTTTATATTTTCTTTAGATGCATAAAGAGCTTTTTTGTTAGCTATTAAAAAGTTTCTTGCAAAACCTCTTTTAACATCTATTACCTCACCTATAGACCCAATTCTTTTGACGTTTTCTAATAAAATTACTTTCATATTATATAAGTGCTAAGTTTCTCGCTCTTTTTATTGAAAGAGATAGCTCTCTTTGTTTCTTCTGAGATACATTTGTAATTCTTGAAGGTAAAATTTTACCATTTTCAGAAATATACTTTTTTAAAAGTTTAATATTTTTATAGTTTACCTCTGGAGCGCCTTTTACAGATAATGGACAAGTTTTTTTAAATTTATATTTGTTTGGTTGAAAAATACTTAACTTTGCAAAATTACTTTGTTTACCTTTTTTATTTCCACTTTGTCTTTTTGGCATTAGTTTTTAGCACTTTCTTTTTTTTCACTATCTTCTTTTTTTCCAAAGTAGTTAGTTTCTAAATCAAATTTTTTCACTCTAACTGTAAGATATCTTAATAACTTTTTATCTATAGATTCATTTTTCTCTAATTCATCTATCACATTTCCTTTGCCTTTTATTTTAAAGTGTATGTAACTACCTTTTTTATTTTTTTTAATAAGATAAGATAAATTAAGTAATCCCCAGTTTTCGGTTTTAACAACTTCACCATCATTTTTTTCAACAATCTTGGAATATTTTTCCGTTATTTGCTTTAATTCACTTGGTGAAGTATCTTGCCTAGCAATAATAGTATGTTCGTATAAATTCATTTAAGTTCTTTAATAAAATGTGAGGATATACTATTATAAAAGTTCAATTACAATAGTTAAAAAGGCAAAAATATTAGTTTTTTTTATATGTTTTCAGTAATATTTCCTGGTCAGGGATCTCAAATAGTGGGAATGGGAAAGGAGTTTTATAATAAATTTAATATAGTAAAAGACCTTTTTAATCGGGCAGATGATGCGTTAAATTTTTCTATTTCTAAACTTATTCTAGAAGGTCCAAAAGAAGAGTTAGATCTTACTGTAAATACACAACCAGCAATATATTTAATAAGTTACTCAATATTTAATGTAGTAAAAAATGAATTCAAATTAGATTTAAACAAAGCAAAATATTTTGCAGGACATTCTTTGGGTGAATATTCAGCTTTATCATGTGCAGGATATTTGGATTTTTCAGATACTTTAAAAATATTAAAAGTTAGAGGAGATGCTATGCAAAACTCTGTGCCTAAAGGGCAGGGAGGAATGGTTGCAGTATTAGGTTCAACAGTTGATGTGATTGAAAAAATTTTGACAGAAAATAAAGAAAATTTAAGAGCTCAAATTGCAAATGACAACTCTGAAGGTCAAATTGTTTTAAGTGGAAAAACGGAGGATTTAGAAAAGTTAATTCAAATTTTAAAGGATAATTCAATAAAAAATATCAAACTTCCAGTAAGTGCACCCTTCCACTGTGATTTGATGAATAAGGCTACAAAAATTATGACAGAAGAATTAAATAAACTTAATTTTAAAAATGGACAAAATAAATTAATTTCAAACGTGAGTGCTAATGAAATTCAAGATCCAGACGAGCTTAAAAATCTCTTAATTAAGCAAATAGAGAATAGGGTTAGATGGAGAGAAAGTGTAATTAATATGATAGAAAATGATGTAGACCATTTTATAGAAATTGGACCTGGGAAAGTTTTATCAGGTTTGGTAAAAAGAATTAATAAGAATGTAAAAATTGATACAATTAATAGTCAAAGTGATATTGAAGTTTTAAAAATATGAAAGATTTAAAAAATAAAAATATTATCGTTACAGGTGCTTCAGGTGGAATTGGAAATTCAATTATTGAAAAATTAAATATAGCAGGAGCAAATATTTTAGCGTCTGGTACAAAAATAGAAAAACTTGATCAGTTAAAAGAGAAATATGAAAATATAAAAATATTGAAGTTTGATATTTCTCAAAGCGATAAAATTGAAGAATTTGTTGAAAACGCAACCAAAGAACTTGGAGGTAGTTTAGATTGTATAGTAAACAATGCAGGTATTACTCAAGATAATTTAGCAATAAGGATGAGTTTAGAGGAATGGCAAAAAGTAATTGATATAAATTTAACATCAACCTTTTTAATGACAAAGTCTGCAATAAAAAAAATGTTGAAAAATAAATCGGGCAGGATTGTCAACATAACATCTGTTGTTGGTCATACAGGAAATCCAGGGCAGTCAAATTACACCGCATCTAAAGCAGGCATAATTGCTATGTCAAAGAGTTTAGCAATAGAGTATGCAAAGAAAAATATCAATATTAATTGCATTTCACCTGGATTTATTAAGACAGCAATGACAGATAAATTAGATGATAAATTTAAGGATGCTATAATTTCAAAAATACCTTCAGCACGTTTAGGAGAGCCCGAAGATATTGCAAATGCAGTACTTTTTTTGTGCTCAAATCAATCAAGTTATATAAACGGTGAAACTCTGCATGTTAATGGAGGCATGTATATGGCTTGACAAAACAGGTTTTTAAACTATTAAGAATTTATAACAAAAAGGATCAATATGTCAGAAGATGTTTCAAGCAAAGTAAAAAAAATTGTAGCAGATCACCTAGGTATCGATGAAGCTAAGGTTACTGAGGAGTCTAGTTTTATAGATGATTTAGGTGCTGATAGTTTAGATACTGTGGAATTAGTCATGGCTTTTGAAGAAGAATTTGGATCTGAAATTTCAGATAGCGAAGCTGAGAAAATTTTAACTGTAGGTGATGCAGTTAAATTTATCGAAGGAAAAGCAAATTAATATAATTAATGCCCTTAGAAAAAGATGGGGTAATGATAATTTTGTCCTCTCCATCAGGGGCAGGAAAAACTACTCTTGTAAAAATGTTATCAGAAATTGATAACTACGAAATTTCAATTTCCCATACTACTCGCCAACCAAGACCCAATGAAAAATTTAATGAAGATTACTTTTTTGTAAAAGAAAAAGAATTTAAAAGATTAATTAAAAATGAAGAGTTTCTTGAATATGCTAAAGTTTTTAAAAATCTTTACGGCACAACTAGAACACCAGTTATCGATAATTTAAATAAAGGTAAAAATGTTTTATTTGATATTGATTGGCAAGGAGCTGATCAAATAAAAAATAAAAAACTAGATTATAAATTAATAACCTTTTTTATATTACCACCAAGCAAAGAAGTTTTATTTGAAAGGCTTTCAAATAGAGATATGAAAGATAAATTAATTGTTGATGAAAGGATGAAACAATTTGAAAGAGATGTTTTGCACTGGATTAATTATGATTATGTAGTAATTAACGACGACCTAAAAAAGTGTTTTTTAAGAATAAAAAATTTAATTGATGCAGAAATAAATAATGATTCAAAAGACTATGATTCAGATTTTATCAGAGATCATATAAATAAATTAACTAATTAATTTCTCATATTCATTTGTCAGTCGATAATATGTATCAAGATCAAGATTTTGTGGGCGAAGATTTAAATCAATTGCGAGTTTTTTTAAAACTGCTTTATTGCCATTAAACAATTGATTAAAAGGTTTTTTTATCATTTTTCTTCTTTGATTAAAAAAAATTCTTGTAACCATTTCTAAGTTTTTTGAGTTTTTGAGTTTATAGAAATTTTTCTTTGGAGAAAAAAACAATAAAGAGCTATCTACTTTAGGTTTTGGTGAAAAAGCTTCTGGTTTAACATCACAAACTTTTTTAATATTCAATTTCCAATTACTCAAGATTGATAGTCTACCATAATGAGAAGTGTTTGATTTAGCTAAAATTCTTTCCGCCACTTCTTTTTGAAACATTAAAACAAGACAATCAAACCAAAAATAATCTTTTAAATTTACTATCCATTTACTTAAAATTTCAGTAGAAATATTATAGGGTAAGTTTCCAAAAACTGTAACTTTTTCATCAAATAATAATGTTTCATCAATTTTTAAAATATCTTTGTTTAGAATAGTTAATTTGTTTTGAAAAATATTTTGAAGATTTGTCGCAAGACTTTTATCTTTTTCTACAACACACATTTTTTTTGGGTTATTCTCTAATATTAAATTAGTCAAATTTCCAGTACCAGGTCCAACTTCTAAAATATTTTTATTTTGAATGTGTGCAGAATTGATAATTTTAGATAAAATATTCTTATCTGTCAGAAAATTTTGACCTAAACTTTTTTTTGCTCTATTCAATTTTTATCTAAAAATGTTATTGCATTAATTAAACTCAATGGATTTGATAAATTTTTACCTAACATTTGTTGATTTGGCCCATGATCTGGTGAAATTCTTATGAATGGCAAACCCAAAGTGATATTAATAGCATCATACTCATACAGTGTTTTTAAAGGACCTAAGACTTGATCGTGATACATTCCAATAACAACATCAAATTTTTCTCTATTTTTTTTTAAAAACATAGTATCTGCAGGAAAAGGTCCCAGAGTTTTAAAACCTAGTTTTGATAAATATTTTACAGTTGGTGCAATAATTTTGTCATCTTCGTTAAATTTATAAGTACTTTCACAATGAGGGTTTAAACCTAAAATTGCTATTCTTGGCTTAAAACCTAATTTTAATTTATAAAAATTATCAATTAAGGATACTTTTTCTTTTATTACTTTCCTATTAATTTTCTTTGTTACTGCTTTTAATGGTAAATGAGTAGTAACTGGACAAACAGATAATTTATTATTGAAGATCAACATAGCATTTTTTTTTATTGAAAATTTATGACTAATATATTCTGTAATTCCTAAATATTTTTTATTTAAAAAACTTTTTTTTGAAATTGGCCCATTAATTAATCTATCTGATATTCCAGATTTTATAATTTTGAAAGCTAAATTAAATGAATTTTTTATATATTTGTTGGAATTTTTAGATATTTTTTTAAACGTATAATTTTGATCATATTTTACATCAATTAAGTTTATAGATTTATTATTCAAATTATTTAAATTTAAATTAATTGAATTAATTAAATTTATTTTTTTTTTAAAATTAAATTTTTTCATATGAAACTTTAAAATTTTTGATGAACAAATTAAAATTAGAGGCTTATAAAACTTTTTTCTTTTGATTGACTTAAAAAATGTTTCTAAAAAAACACTATTTGGTTCACCAGCTACAATTAGAATTGGCTTATTTTTCATTTATTGAATAATTTATTTTTACTTTATTAAAGTAAATGTTTGAAAAAAGACCTAGTTGTCTATTTGTCTCAAAAATTTTCATTTCTTTGAGTTGAGCTTTTTTATCTACTGATTTTTTTTTAGTTCTAATTTCTTCAATTTTGAGAATTAAAAAATTATTTCCAATTTTAATTACATCAGTGTGTTTTCCTATTTCAGTTTTTTTTAGTTCCTTAGCAATTAATTTGGATAAATTTCCCTCTGAAATCCAACCAATTTTACCACCATAATTTGCACTTTCGCTTATACTAAAAATATTTGCTGTATTGCTAAAACCAACATCATTTATACTAGATTTTATTTTTTGAATTTTTAGTTCCAGATCTTCATTTTTCTCTTTCTTAAAAAAAATTTCAGATAAAAAATATTCATTTTGTATTTGGTTATTTTCATTATCAATTTTTTTAATTAGTTGGTTTTCATCTATTTTGACTTGGTTATTAAATTTCTTAAATATCAATTCGTTCCACAATAATTCAATTTTTAATTTTTTCTTTATTTCATCTATTGAATATGTATTTTTATTTTTTAATAATTCGCTAAATTCATTTTGATTTTTCAAATTTAATCTACTGTATAGATCTTTCATAACTTGATCTAAATATGAAATATTTTTACTTAAATCGAAAATTTTAATTAATTCTTTTTCTTTAACTATTTCGTTAATTAATGAGTTTTTTGCTACTTTAAGAGCTTTTTCTTCTTCTAGGTTTGACAATTTTGGATTTAAAATTATTAAATAAGATTTCTCTTTTTTAATATCATAGTTGGTTATTATTGAATCGTTTATAGTTACACTAATATTTATGTCCGAATTGGCAAATAATCTAGTAATTGAAAATAAAAATATTACAATTATAAGTAAAATCTTTCTTATCATCATTTCTTTAAGTTTGGTGTACTAGTTTCACCAAATGGAATAATTGATATTTTAAAAAATATACTTTCTTCAGGCTTTATATCTCTATCCTCATAGTAATTTTTCTTATATTCAACAGATGCCATCAAACAATCATTTCTGTATTGATACATTAAATTATAATATTCAGTTAGGTTAGTTTTTTTATTTTGTCTTGTTGAAAATGATATGCTGTTTGAGTCATCAAATTTATATGCTGTTTTATTTAATAGATATGAATTTTTTTCAAAAAGATCATTTTCATTAAGATAATCAAATGTTGTCACAAAATTATTAATATTTATTTCTGCGGTTAAATTTTCATAATTTATATCAAGCAAATTATTTTTTGTAGAAATATTATATTTAGTAGTCAAATAACTATTTGGATTATACAAAACTTCAGCAAAAAAATTTGAGGTTTTAGCTCCCAACTGATTATGATTTGGTAAGTCATCATGTTTCTTTAATCTTAAGTTGTTTGCAAATTTAAATGAAAAAATATCTGTGGCGTTTTTTTTATTTACAATTGAAAAATCACTTCCATAAGTTAATGATATTCCTCCTTCTACTGTATTACTGGTGTACAATCTATCGATTAAATAAATAGTATTTACATCTAGTCTGTCTTCAAGATCTTTTACATCCTTAGTATTATTATTAGGACTTAATTTTAAAGACAATTTTGGGGTGAATATTTTTTCAAAATTTTCAGATGATTTTAAAAGAGGCAATGATGAGTTAAATTGAAATATTCCTGATAAATAAAAATTTTCTCCTTTTTTGTAGTTTAGTGAATTTTGACTATCTGAGTTTGCATTTCTAATTAGAAATTCATAACTATTATAAAAACCACTTTTTGTTATTTTTGGATCAGACTCAAAAACTAAATTATTAATATTAACTTTTTCCCAAATATTAGTTTGATAGTTTTGAATAAAGTTATTTGAATTATAAGAAAAATTACCATTTAATTTTGTCGGGTTGTTTAATTTTTTTGTTAAATTTATTTTTGGAAATATATATTGATATTTATCACTATTTTTACTCACATTTAAATTTTCATATATAATTATGTCAGTTTTAATATCTAAATCTTCTGAAATTAAATCTAGCTCAATAGAGTTTTCCATTAAATCGTAACTGTTTATAATTGGTGATTTAATATCATTCCCTTTCAAGTAAGTATCATGACTTGTGTTTTCGATTTTAACATTAATTTCGCTTGAGTTAAATTTTTGAAAATTTAAATTTTTATTAAACTTATAAAAAATATGACTTCTATAATTGTCACCACTTTCACTATAAATACTAAAATCTGCATCTATTTTATTGTCTTTATTAACTTCTCTATATTCTGTTTGAAGAAGTACCTGGTCCTTTGCATAAAAACGTGGAGTAAATGTTAAATCTTTATTTTTATCTAAAACTTTGTAGTAAGGAATACTAAAAAAGGTATTTTTATTTGCAGAAGTTTTAAATGATGGGATTAAAAAACCTGATTGTCTTTTTACTGTTGGATCTGGATGAAAAAATTTAGGAAAATATACTACAGGTATATCGTAAATTTTTAACCATACATTTTGATAATCAATAATTTTTTTTGATTTAATATGCCTTATTTTTTCTGCTGATAATTGCCATGGAGGACATTTGTCTGTTTTTTTACATGGCGTGAAAACGCCTTTAGATATTTCAGTTATATCTTTGTTGTGAGAAACACTATTACCTTTTATCCTTGGTTCATTTTCTTTATCAAAAGATTTATTGTTTAAGTTAATGGAAATATCTTTACCTATTAATTTATTTGAAACTATATCTATAAATGCTGACTTAATATTTAAATTATTACTTTCAGAGTCATAAAAAGATGAGTTTGTTATTTTTATTATATTTTTTTGTTTATCAAATATAAATTCACTTACGGAAAATAAATTTTCATATTTATCTTTAATGCTTGAATTTTTA
>CACJSX010000007.1 GCA_902596185.1 uncultured Pelagibacteraceae bacterium | reverse complement strand
CTTCTTTAAATGGTGAAAGAATTTTATAAAGATCTAATAACTCATTTCTCATTGAAGAGTCTATCTCATAAGTTTTCATTGATTTATCCAAACTATCCTCTGTTACCTGCCATAAACTTCTAAGCCAAGTATATTCTAATTGTGTTGTTCTCCAATAATTGGCGAAACCTTCCCACTTATCACCTATTTTATCTTTACATTTTTCAGCAGCTGAATTGACATCAAATAAGGTGCCGTAAGCATCAAAAATTATTGCTTTAATATTTTTCATAAACTAACTTATCAATATGAGTAACATTAGATTATTTTATTCAAAAAGTTTATCTCTTAATTTGACTGACAAACTTGATAAATCTCAATCTCACTATGTTTCAAAAGTAATGAGACTTAAAGAAAAAGAAGTTTTTTCTCTTTTTAATATTAGTGGAGAATGGGAAGCTAAAATTTTAAATATAACCAAAAGCATAGTTGAGTTTAACGTTACGAAGCAATTAAGACATAAAGAAAATACCAAAGAACTCTGGTTAGCTTTCTCTCCAATCAAATCAAATTACTTTAATTTCATGATCCAAAAAGCAACGGAGCTTGGGGTAACTAAGTTTTTACCAGTCATCTTTGAAAGGACGATTGTTAGAAAGATAAATAAGGAGAGATTGGAAAAAGTAATCATAGAAGCAGCTGAACAATCAAACAGAATAACAGTTCCAATAATTGAGGAGCCTCAGAAATTAAAAAATTTTCTAAGCAATGACATGGATTTAATATTTACTGATCTCAACACTTCTAATACAAAAATTGACATTAAAAAGTTAACAACTAAACCCACTTGCGTAATCATAGGACCAGAGGGAGATTTTTCTGAGGAGGAGAGGGAAGAGATTCTCAAATTTAATGGTGTTCAGCCTATTAAAATCAATGAAAACATCTTGAGATCGGAAACGGCAGTAATTTCTGCTCTATCGATCATAAATTACGCCATTAATTGATATTTTGTCGCTAAAAGTAAAAGTGTATTTTTTTAAAAGACACTCTATATAGGGTAAAAAAATGAAAAAATTTTTATATATATTCTTAACATTCTTTATCACTTCAAGCGCATTCGCTAATCAACCTGTTGATTGGCAGCTAGGTTTTCAAAAGGCTGCTTCTGAAACTATGAGAGATATAGTTAATTTTCATGATAAATTGTTGTTACCAATTATAATAGCAATTAGTGTTTTTGTTCTATTTTTAATGGTTTATGCCTGTATAAGATTCAGAGCTTCTGCAAATCCAGTTCCATCAAAAAGAACCCATAATGTTGCTGTTGAAGTTTTATGGACTTTAATTCCGTGTTTAATTCTGATTGTGATGGCGGTTCCATCATTTAAAATTTTATACAAACAAGATGCAATTCCAAAAGCAGACATAACTGTTAAAGCTATAGGATATCAATGGTACTGGGGATACGAATATCCAGACGAAAATATTTTTTTCGACTCTTACATGATCGAAACTAAAGACTTAAAAGAAAACGAGCCAAGACTGTTAGCTGTAGATAATGAACTGGTTGTTCCAGTAAATAAAGTTGTTAAGGTAATGATCACTGCAAATGATGTTTTGCATGCATGGGCACTCCCTTCATTTGGAGTAAAACGAGACGCTGTGCCTGGAAGAATAAATGAAACTTGGTTTAAAGCAGAAAAAGTTGGAACTTATTATGGTCAATGTTCTGAACTGTGTGGAATTAAACACGCGTTTATGCCAATTGAAGTTAGAGTTGTTACTGAAGAAGAATATCAAGACTGGTTGTTAGACGCTAAAGTCAAATTTGCAAAAGAAATTAATGAAGAAGATCAATTTAAAAAACTAGCGAGTAAATAATATGTATACACAAACAGCATCACACGACGATCATCATACACCAACTGGTTGGAAGCGTTGGGCTTATTCAACTAACCACAAAGATATTGGAACTATGTATCTAATATTTGCAATTATTGCAGGTGTGATTGGTACGGCATTTTCAGTTTTAATGAGAATGGAATTGATGCATCCAGGTGATGGAATTTTAGGTGGAAATTATCATTTATATAATGTGTTAGTTACTGGGCATGGCTTGATCATGATCTTCTTTATGGTGATGCCAGCAATGATTGGTGGATTTGGAAATTGGTTTGTTCCAATTATGATTGGTGCACCAGATATGGCATTTCCAAGAATGAACAATATTTCATTCTGGTTACTACCTACATCTTTTATCTTATTAATAATGTCGATTTTCATGGATGGCCCTCCAGGTCAAACAGGAGTAGGAGGTGGATGGACAATATATCCTCCATTGTCATCTACAGCTGGACAACCAGGTCCTGCAATGGATTTTGCAATATTAAGTTTACACTTGGCTGGAGCTTCTTCAATTTTAGGTGCGGTAAACTTTATTACTACAATTTTAAACATGAGAACGCCTGGCATGACACTTCATAAAATGCCATTATTTGCTTGGTCAATATTAGTTACTGCTTTCTTATTATTGTTATCATTACCAGTTTTAGCAGGAGCAATTACGATGCTTCTTACAGATAGGAACTTTGGAACAGCTTTCTTTGATGCACAAACTGGAGGAGATCCAGTTCTATTCCAACATTTATTTTGGTTCTTCGGTCACCCAGAAGTTTATATTTTAATTTTACCAGGTTTTGGAATGATAAGTCATATTGTTTCAACATTTTCTAGAAAACCAGTTTTTGGATATTTAGGAATGGCTTATGCAATGGTTGCAATTGGAATAGTTGGTTTTGTAGTGTGGGCTCACCACATGTACACAGTAGGTTTAAGTACAGATACAAAAGCATACTTTTTAGCTGCAACAATGATCATTGCGGTTCCAACCGGTATAAAAATATTTTCATGGATAGCAACTATGTGGGGTGGTTCGATTTCATTTAAAACTCCAATGGTTTGGGCTTTAGGATTTATATTTTTATTTACTGTTGGTGGAGTTACCGGAGTAGTCCTTGCGAATGCTGGAGTGGATACTGCAATGCATGATACTTATTACGTTGTTGCTCACTTTCATTACGTACTATCTTTAGGAGCTGTATTTGCAATCTTTGCAGGATTTTACTATTGGTTTGGAAAAATGACTGGTTATGAGTATTCAGAGTGGATGGGTCAATTACACTTCTGGTTAACGTTTATCGGAGTAAACTTGGTTTTCTTCCCTCAACACTTTTTAGGTCTTGCAGGAATGCCAAGAAGATATGCTGACTATCCAGATGCTTTTGCAGGATGGAATTACATTTCTTCAATTGGTTCTTATATTTCTGTAATTGGATTGGTAGTGTTTTTTATAAACCTTGCTTATGCGTTTTATAAGAAAAAAGCTGCAGCACAAAACCCATGGGGAGAGGGCGCTACAACTTTAGAATGGACCGTACCATCTCCGCCTAATTTTCATACTTTTGAAGAATTACCAAAGTTTGAAGATGATGAGGGTGTTGAAAAATCTACTAACTAAATATAACAAACAAGATTTTTTAACTTTAAATTAATGATTAAGTCTAAATTTAAAAATAGAAACTTATCTCAAGAAGACGCCTTTAATTTATCTGAATTATTTAAGTTAATGAAACCAAGAGTGATGTCTTTGGTTATCTTTACATGCGCAGTTGGTTTGTTAATGGCCCCAAATATTATCCCAACAAAGGATGCAATAATTGGAATTATTTTAGTTTCAATTGGAGCAGGTGCTGCTGGAGCTTTAAATATGTGGTACGAGTCTGATTTAGATGCCCTCATGACAAGAACTTGCCTTAGACCAATACCCACGGGAAAGGTAAACAAAAATCAAGCTTTAGTATTTGGAATTTCTCTTTCGATTTTTTCTGTAATTGCGCTCGATTTTTACTCAAATAGAATATCAGCTGTCTTGTTACTGTTTACTATTTTGTTTTATGTATTTGTTTATACAATTTGGCTAAAGAGAAAGACTCCTCAAAACATTGTTATTGGTGGTGCCGCAGGAGCATTACCACCTGTTATTGGCTGGACTATAGCCACTAATTCTCTTTCATTAGAGCCGCTTACTTTCTTTTTAATTATATTTTTTTGGACACCTTCTCATTTCTGGGCTTTAAGCTTGTACAAATCTGACGATTATAAGAAAGCAAAAATACCAATGCTTCCACTTACTAACGGTGTGGAGAGTACAAAATTAAATATATTTGTTTATTCGCTTACAATGCTACCAGTCGTAATTTTACCATATGCTATCGGGTTCGTAGGTTTAGCGTTTTTAATACCATCTTTAATTTTGACAATTTACTATAATTATTTATGTTTCGAACTTTATAATTTTAAGAAAAACAAATTCGATGCAAAAAAAGCAAAAACAATATTTGGGTATTCAATTTTATATTTATTCTTAATATTTGTTCTGTTCTTAATAGATAAAATTTTATGATAACACCTGACAAAAAGACAAAGAAAAAAAATATAATAACTGCGATAGCAATTTTAGCTTTTATGGTTTTTTTATTTGTTTTTACACTTTATAACGTCGGAGTATTTGATAGACAGATATGATGAAAGGCAAAACATTAACCCCAATATTATTAGCAGGAATTTTTGTTCTTATGCTAGGTTTGTCATTTGCTGCAGTACCTTTGTACGATTTATTTTGTAGGGTAACTGGATTTGGGGGAACAACACAGGTTTCAAAAGAAGCTCCAGATATAGTACTGGATAAAGTAGTAAGTGTTAGATTTGATACAAATGTAAACAATCTAGAATGGGACTTTAAAGCAAAATCGAATGTAATTGATGTTAAGGTTGGTCAGGTTAATAGAATAGAGTTTGAAGTAGAAAACTATGGTGATGATACAACTTTTGGAGTAGCGAGCTTCAATGTTTCACCTGCTAGTTTTGGCAAGTATTACAGTAAATTAGGATGTTTTTGCTTTGAAAAACAAGAGTTGAAGGCTGGTGAGAAGGCTACTTATGTGATGACTTTTTATTTAGACCCTGAACTTGTAAACGATCCAACAACAAAAAATTTAAAAGATGTAACCATGTCGTACACTTTTTTCTCGACAGATTACTATAAACAATCATAATCACGAAAAATGTCAGCAGAAAAAAAACACGATTACCACTTAGTTGATCCAAGCCCTTGGCCAATCTATACATCGTTTGCATGCTTAGTATTAGCAATAGGTGCAATTTTTTATATGCATAACGGTATTTCCTGGGGAATGTATCTTGGTTTAGCTTTATTAATTTATGGTGCGTACATGTGGTTCAGAGATGTAGTTATTGAAGCTGAGCATCAAGGTCATCATACTCCAGTTGTCCAAATTCATCATAGATATGGAATGACTCTATTTATTGCTTCAGAGGTAATGTTCTTTGTTGCATGGTTTTGGGCTTACTTTGATATAAGTTTATTTCCAAATGAATTTGTTGGAAACGTATGGCCGCCAAAAGATATTGAAACATTTGATCCTTGGGACATTCCTTTAATAAACACTCTAGTATTATTATTATCAGGAACAACTGTTACTTGGGCTCATCACGCTTTATTAGAAGATGACAGAAAAGGATTTATACAAGGATTAACACTAACTGTAATTCTTGGTTTCTTTTTTACTTTATTGCAAGCATATGAATATCATCATGCTACTTTTACTTATTCAGGCCATATTTATGGAGCTGTATTTTATATGGCGACAGGTTTTCATGGTTTTCACGTCATAATTGGAACTATATTTTTAGCAGTATGTTTGTGGAGAGGAAGACTTGGTCATTTTACTAAAGATCATCATTTTGGATTTGAAGCAGCTGCTTGGTACTGGCATTTTGTTGATGTAGTGTGGTTATTTTTATTTGCTGCAATTTATATTTGGGGAAGCTAATATTTATCCTTGAAGAATAAATTACTATTTTCAGTTTTTGTTTACTTTGTTATTTTAACTCTGCTCTCTCTTGGGTTTTGGCAAATTTATAGATTAAATTGGAAATTAGATTTAATTGAGCAAATAGAAAATTCCTTAAAAAATGATCCCATAGAATTATCCAACATTGAAAAAAAAAATTATCTTAGAATAAAAACAAGTGGAGAGATTGATTTTGATAATCAAATTTACTTGTACAATTTAAATGATGCAGGGAAACCTGGATTTGAAGTAATTAATCCAATAAAAATTGGTGACGAAAATTACTTAATAAATAGGGGATGGATACCTTTTGAAAAAAAAGATCTTCCTGAAATAAATTTAGTTGATCAAAATCAAATAGTCGGTACTCTTATGCTGCAAACTAAAGCAAGTTCATTTAAGCCAGAAAATGATATTCAGAATAATTATTGGTTTACTTTGAATAGAGAAGATATTTCAAAATTTACTGGAAGAAATTTTTCAGAGTATGTCATTTATTTAAACGGTGATTATAAAATTCCAAAACCAAGAGTGATTACTGCTAAAATTTCAAATAATCATAAGAAGTATGCAATTACTTGGTTTTCTATGGCGATTTCAATTCTTTTAATATATTTATATTTTAGGAAAAAAAATTATTAAATGAGATACGTAAGTACAAGAGACATATCAAAAACCTTTGAATTTAAAGACGTTTTTATCAAAGGCCTTGCTGATGATGGAGGCTTATTTATTCCAGAAACAGTAGTGAAATATGATGAAAATGAAATCAGAGATTTAAAAAAACTTAGTTATTCAGAATTAGCTAAAAAAATTGTTTATCCATTTATAGGTAATTTCATGTCTCAAGCTGAACTGAGTAACATTATTGATAAATCTTACTCTACGTTTAGAAAAGATAATGTTGTAGATTTCATAAAGCTTGGAGACAGGACAGTGTTAGAACTGTTTCATGGTCCAACTTTAGCTTTCAAAGATATTGCTATGCAACTTTTAGGTAACTTTTACGAGTATTACCTAAATAATGAAAATCAGAAGATTAATATTGTTGTTGCTACATCTGGAGACACTGGTGCTGCAGCAATTGATGCAATTAGAGGAAAAAAAAATGTCAATATTTTTGTGCTTCATCCAGATAATCGTGTTTCGCCAGTTCAAAGAAAATTAATGACAACAGGTAAAGATGAAAACGTATTTAACATAGCCATAAAGGGAAATTTTGATGATTGTCAAAACTTGGTCAAATCCATGTTTGCAGATAAGAAATTTTCAAGTGAGATTAAAATGTCAGGTGTAAACTCTATTAACTGGGCGAGGATTATTGCTCAAAGTGTTTATTACTTTTATAGTTATTTATCAGTTGAAGACGCAAGTGAACCAACAAATTTTTCAGTACCAACAGGAAATTTTGGAGATGTGTATGCAGGATATTTAGCCAAAAAAATGGGCTTGCCGATAGATAAGTTGATTGTTGCAACTAATCAAAATGATATTTTGCATAGAGCAATCTCAAAAGGTAGTTATGAAGCAGAAAAGGTTTCAGAAACTATCTCTCCAAGTATGGACATACAAATAGCTAGTAATTTTGAAAGACTTATATTTGATCTTAATAATGGAGACGATCAACAAACTTCTCTAGATATGAAAAAAATTAAAGAGAAGGGACAGTATTCAATAAATGACGATAAATTAAATAAAATTAGTGAAAACTTTTTATCAGCTAGAATGAGTGAGGATGAAACTTTAGAGGTTATTAAAAAGGTGTATGAAAAATATTCTGTAGTTTTAGACCCACACACAGCTATTGGATATGGTGCTTTCGACAAACATAACTTAAAAGGAAATAATATTGTACTAGCAACTGCACATCCTTGTAAATTTCCTGATGCAGTTTCCAAAGCTATAAATTTAAAATCTGATTTACCAAAAGAACTCGAGTTTATTTTGAACGAAAAAGAAGATTATGATATAGTTGAAAATAATTTAGAAAAAATTAAAAACTACATTACAGGTAAAACAAAATGAAAATTAAAGAAGGGGAACAACTTCCAAATTCAGAATTTTATTATTTAGACTCAAGTGGAGCAGCAAAAAAAATAACTACAACAGAAGTTTTTAAAAATCATAAAACAATTGTGATTGGTGTACCTGGAGCATTTACAAAGGTTTGTTCTGCAAAACATCTGCCAGGGTATGTTAATAATTACGAGGAAGCAAAGAATAAAGGGGTTACAAAAATTATTTGTGTTTCAGTTAATGATCCAAATGTGATGAAAGCATGGGGTGAAAGTCAAAAAGTTGAAGATAAAATATTTATGGCTGCAGACCCATATTGTGAATTTACTAAATCAATTGGAGCAGAAATAGATAGACACGATCGGGGTCAGGGAATGAGGTCAGCAAGATATACAATGTTAATTGAGGACAATGTTGTAAAGAAAATACAAGCAGAAGAAGATACTGCCACTTGTGAAATTTCAGCAGCTCAAAATTTTTTAAAATTAATCTAAATTTGCTGCTTTTTTAGCTAGTAAGTCCACCTCTTCATTTAAAGGGTTTCCATCATGAGCCTTTACCCAATTCCATTGAACATTAAGTGATTTATTCAAATTATATAATTCAATCCACAAATCTTTATTTTTAACATCTTCTTTTTTCGAGGTTTTCCAATTATTAGCTAACCAGGTATTAATCCATTCAGTTATTCCATTTTTTACATACTGAGAGTCAGTGTATATCTTTATTTCAATACCAGGTTTCATATCCCTCAGTGCATTTATCGGAGCTAGTAGCTCCATTCTATTATTTGTAGTGTTTTTTTCACTACCACTAATTTTTCTTGTTTCTTTTTCATCATTTATAATTGCAGCCCATCCACCATTTCCTGGATTTGTTAAACAAGAGCCGTCTGTATAAATTGTAATCATTAATTTAAATAATCTTTAAATGAACTTAAATTATTGTGAGAAAGTAATTTTTGATAATATTCATTAGGATCTTTGATTTTAATCAATGCTGTTTTTGGTGTATTGGAGTAGTCATATAATCTCGTTAATAAATATCTTAATGCTGCACCTCTACATAAAATATTTATAGATTTCTTTTCCTTTATTGAAATTTTTTTAATACTTTCGTACCCTTTGATTAAATTTTTAATTTTTTTATGATTCATTTGGAATTTTCTCTTTTTATGGTCAAAACAAAGAGCATTGATACATATAGCAATTTCATACATAAAATAATCATTAGCAGCAAAGTAGAAATCAATAATTCCTGAAAGTTTATTTTTTTTGAAGAATATATTATCTATAAATAAGTCACCATGGATAATACCTTTGGGTAATTGTTTAGGCCAATTTTTTTTAATATCTTTGAGATTATTTTTTAAGAATAGTTTTAAATTTGAAAACTTTTTTGATTTAAATTTAATACTTTCCAATAAAGGTTTTAAATTTCTAATACCCATCGAATTTTTTCTATTAAGATTCATTTTACTTGTGACCACATGCATTCGAGCAATTGTTTTACCAATTGTATAACAATCATTTATATTTAATATTTTTTTATCCTTACCCTCTAAGAATGATACAATACATGCAGTTTTATTTTTTAATTTAATAAGATATTTTTTATTTCTAGTTTTAAGCGGCCTAGGACAATTTATTTTTGAACTATTTAAATTATCCATTAATTTCATAAAAAAAGGTATTTCTTTTTGTAAAACTCTTTTTTCAAAAATAGTTAAAATATATTTTTTCTTTTTTGATTTAAGAAGATAGTTTGTGTTTTCTATTCCTTGTTTGATACCTGTAAAACTTATTATTTTATCAATATTAAAATTTTTATTAATAACATTAATTTCTTTTTGATTTATTTTTGTATAGACGGCCATTGTTAATTTAATTTTTTAGGAATTTTAAATATTACATCTTCTTTAATTATTTCAATTTCATCGATACTTATAGAAAATTTACTTTTTAAATCATTAATAAAATTTTCAACTAATATTTCTGGCGCAGATGCTCCTGATGATATACCTATGGTATTACAATTTTCTATTTGATCATATGGTATTGAGCTTTCTGAATGAATAAGTTGTGAATTTTCGCAGCCTGATTTTTTTGCTACTTCAACTAGTCTCACTGAATTTGAAGAGTTTCTACTTCCAATAACAAAAAACATATCACAATTTTTTGCAATATTTTTTACTGCCATTTGACGGTTAGTAGTTGCATAACAAATATCCTCTCTCATTGGCTCTTTTATATTAGGAAAATTATTTTTCAAAATTTTGATTATTTCTTTCGTGTCATCAACCGACAAAGTGGTCTGGGTAATATATGCTAATTTTTTGTCTGGTTTATTTTGATAATTTTTAGCCTCTTCTTCATTTTGGATTAGATCTATAGAACCTTCTTTTAATTGCCCCATAGTCCCAATTACTTCAGGATGATTTTCATGACCAATTAAAATTATATGGTAACCCGCTTTACTAAGATTTTCTGCTTCTCTATGAACTTTAGAAACAAGTGGACATGTGGCATCTACATATGTCATTTTATAATTTTTCGCATCTTCAGGTATTTTTTTTGGAACACCGTGTGCTGAAAAAATTACTGGTCTTGATTTATCCTTTATCTCCTCTAGCTCTTCAACAAATATTGCCCCTTTATTTTTTAAATCATCTACAACATACTTGTTATGGACTATTTCATGACGCACATAAACTGGAGCTCCAAATTTTTGTATAGATTTTTCAACTATTTCAATTGCTCTTTCTACCCCAGCACAAAATCCACGGGGCGCAGATAATAATATTTTTAATTCTTTATTTTTCATTTTTTTCTAGAAAATATTCCAGCAATATATGTGGAAAGGTTAATGACGCCAAACCTATAAATATTATTTTTAAAATTGCACCATCTACATTATTCGAATAACTCAGCAGATATAGTGCGATAAAAGAAAAAACAGCTGTCAAAATTGTTAAAGGTAGAGCTTTTTTAACAAACAATCTAAATCCATTAACTACACTATCTGGATCAAGCTCAATAGCTAGTGAAATTGAATGTCTTATTGAATGAAGAAAACAGAAATAAATTGTAAAAGCTATCAGTGGAGTTAAATATAGATTTAGTGTTAAAATTGAAAAATAGTCAAAAAAAATTAAGAATTTTTTTTTTTCAAAATTTTTTAATAACAAAATAACACTCGACAAAAAGCTAAAAACAATTCCTTTTTGAATTATATTATTTTTCTCAATAAAATCTAAACTTGAATAAAAAACTTCATTATCAATTAATAATAATTTAAAAATTGCGATAGTTTCTTGAAAATGAAAAGTTAAAGGAGCAAGTATAATTAAAAATCCTTTAAAAAAATAAAGTAGTTGAGTGAAATAAGATCTATTATTTATCAAAAAATGTGTATCCTCTTTTCCAAAGTGGTAGGAAGCGATTATTAAAAAAACAATTAAAGTTATTGATGGTAATAATATCCAAGTTACAACTACTACTGCAGAAATAAAAATATATGTAATATAAAAAATATAAGTTGATTTTATATTAAATAACTTGAGAAGTTTTTTTCCTTTTAAATGATCTAATGATCCATGAGAGACGCCTACAATTAAAACTAAAAGAAAACATAAAATTGATGGAACAATTAAATTGAACTTAAACATTGAAAAACAGAAAATATTTGCAAAAAAGAAAAAAATGAATGAATGAATTAAATTTATTTTTTTTATTTTATTGATCATCTTAAATTAATTCTTTTAAAAATTTCCACTTTGGCATCTTTAGAATTACTTCTAAATCCTCAAAAAAACTGCTTCTATTTGATAAAAAATTGATAGCTGTTTTAGGTTTTGAATTAAAAACTTTGAAAAAGATATTTCCCATGTCATTTGAATTGTTTTTAAGAACTCTTAATAAGATTTTATCTAAAAAATCATATTTTGATTTAATTTTAAATAGATTTACATTTTTTATATTTTCTATGTTTTCTCTTATATATCTGCTCTGTTCTTGAATATTTAAGAAAGTATAACCCGTGCTTAACCTAGTCATGCCTCCTGCTGAGCCTATGTAAATTTCATTTAATTTATTTACATTTTTTTGTCTAAAAAGAGGAATGGCTCCTTGTTCTTTAAAATGTATTTTACATTGTCTTAAGTTTAAATGATTACAAAGGTAGTCATCAATTTGTTCTTCATAATCTTTTAGGGAATTATCATTTAGTTCTGATATCCAAGTAGTTTCAACAAGTGCTGTCTTTTTTGAAAAGGGCAGAGTGTAAAAAAAATGTACTCTATTTCTTTGATCACAGTTAAAATCCATTAAATTAAATATCTCTTCATCAAAAAAATCTTTTCGGGTTTCTATCTCTACACCATAAAAATGTTGCCATAACTCATTCTGCTTGTTTTCAAAATTAGGTACACTGTTAAATATAATTGAACTTGATTTATCTATTTGATCAATACTTTTAAAAAATTGAATATTTTTATTTAATTTAAGTATTGAAAGTATTTTTTCGTAGAACATACCACTATCAATTGTTTGATATGGTGTAGGTTCGCAATTTACATATTTCGTATTGTTGGGTGTATTTATTGTAAAATTATTCCAACTTTTTTTTACACAGTCATCGAAGTTATGTGAAAAAACCTTCCAAAATGACCAGGTTTTATCTCTTTTATAATTTTCTCTTGGCTCAATGATTGCTAAAGTTTTATCTTTTAATTTATCATAAATTTCTAGTTCATATGCCAATGAAAGACCTGCACAACCTCCACCTAAAATTATGTAATCAAATTCTTTCATTCAAATTTATTTCTTCATTAATTAAATTATGATCATGATTAATATTATCATCGTTTTTGCTTATAAGTGATAACTTAATTAGGTCAAAAATAGATAAAAAAGTTTCAATAATTTTTTCGATATTTGAAACATAAATTTTTCCAGACTTTATATAATTTTCTATGTTTTTTTTATTTAGAATTTTATATCCTATTTTTCTATAAACCCTTCTTGCAACTAAAATAGAAAATCTAAAACTTAAAGGTATTTCTTTTATTGAGTAAAATGAGTTTTCATAAAACTTTTCTGCAAGCTTGATTGTAGTCTTTATTTCCTCAAAACTTTCATTGATATAAGATCTATTATTTTTTTTATCTTCCATAACATCTCTAGAAATATTTGTTAATTGCATAGCAATCCCAAGATCAATAGCTGATTTTAAAGATTGTTCTTTATGAACATTCAATATCTTAGCCATCATCAATCCAACTGTTCCAGCCACCCTATAGGAATATATTAATAATTCTTTTTTTGAATTAAGTTTAACATTTTCTTTTATATCAGAATTAATACCCTCAAATAAATCATCTACAATTTTAGTTGAAATATTAAATTCATTAATAAGATCCCACATGTTTCTAATAATTGGATCATCATTCTTTTTATTTACAAAATTATTTCTAAATTTAATAAAATTATCTTTTTTTACTTCTATCTTATTTTCATCATCAGCAATATTATCTGCTTCTCTACAAAAATCATAAAGCGCAGAGCATTTTTGATAGGTTTTTTTTGGTAAAAAAAAACCTGCCCAATTGAAAGATTTTGCGTAAATAGCTAAATAATTTTTTGTTAACATTAAAATAATTTATCTAAAACTTTTGCTGAAGAGAGAACTCCTGGAACCCCAGCTCCTGGATGTGTACCCGCACCAACAAAGTATAAACCATCATATATTTCTGATTTATTATGAAATCTAAAGTACGCGGATTGTGTAAATTTAGGTTGAATTGAAAATCCGGATCCATATTTTGTGTTTAATTCTTTTTCAAAGTAATTAGGTGTTAGATAAAAATCCTCTACTATATTGTTCTTAAGACCCGGCATTAAGTCTTTTTCCATTTTTTCAATTACAAGATTTTTGATTTTTTCACCCTCAGTTTCCCAATTTATTTTTGACTGATTGTTAGGAACAGGCACCAAAACATAAAAACAATCATTTCCCTCTGGGGCCATGGTTTTATCAGTCGCTGTAGGTCTGTGAAGATAATAGCTGATATCATTATTTAATTTTTTCTTATTAAATATATCATCAAGATGTTCCTTATATTTATTTCCAAATTTAATTGTATGATGTTCAACATTCTCATAAATTTTTTTTGTACCAAAATAGTAAACAAATAAACCCATAGAATATTCCATTCGGTTTTTTTTCCAATTAAAAAACATGGAACTCCTGTTACTTTTGCTTAACATTTTCTCATAAAATGCTGGTGGATCTGCATTACAAACAACATTATCTGCACCAAATTCAATTTCATCATTTAATTTTACACCACTTATTTTATTATTTTTCGTTATAATTTCCGTTACTTCGCTGTTTTTTATTATTTCAATACCAACCTCATTCATTAGCCTTTCAAAACCTTTAATTATATTTCCTGTTCCACCAACTGAATAATGTATTCCCCACTTTTTTTCTAAATAAAGAATTAAGCCATAAATAGAAGTAGTGGTAAAAGGATTTCCACCAACAAGCAATGGATGCATACTAAGCATTCTTCTTAATTTTTCATTTTTTATATAAGATGAAACAAGTGAGTAAACTGATTTATAACTTTTAAGTTTTAAGAGAGCAGGTAATTGTTGCATCATTACAAAAGGTTTATCGAATGGCACATCTGCAAGTTCTGAAAAACCTTTATCAAATATCTTTTTTGTGAAATTAACTAATTTTTCATATCCATTCACGTCTTCTTTGCTAAGTTTATCAATTTGGCCTTTCATTTCTATTTCATCACCTGAATAGTTAAATTTAGTTTTGTCTTCAAAAATAAATTGGTACCAAATTTTAAGTGGGGTTAGTTTTATATAATTTTTAGGATCTTTATTGAATAACTCAAACAATTCATTAATTAAATATGGTGCAGTAATTACTGTTGGTCCAGCATCATATATAAATCCGTTTCTCTTAAAAACTCTAGCTCTACCGCCTAGGTCTGGATGTTTTTCTATTAATTTTACTTTATGTCCTTTTGCTTTAAGTCTTAGTGCCGCTGCGATTCCACCAAATCCTGATCCAATGACTATAGAGTTCATTTTAATAATTTATAGTTTTTTTGGAAAATTGTAAGTGTATTATGAGTTAATTTTTTTTAACACTTCTTTAGTTTCATCTAAATTTTTTTGAAACACAGCGTCTAATTTTGACTTATCTACAGATGTATTTATGATTTTTTTAACTGAGTCCACCGCAATCTTTATTGATGCGTCCTTAATTTCTTTTAAAGCTGTCTCTTTCATCTGACTTATTTTACTTTCAGCTATATTTTTTTTAATTTCTGATGATTTATGAAACTTATCATTCATTTCAATTATTAATCTATCAGCATCTTTTTTGGCGTTCTCAAGAATTTCGTTACTTACAGAATGAGCTGTATCTAATTTTTTTTGTGAGTTATCTAATAGTGTTTTTGCCTCTTTTCTTAATTTTTCACTTTCGTCAATTTCATTTTTAATATCAGATATCATTTTATCTAACATTTCCGAAACTTTTTGAGGAATTTTAAGATAAATAAGCGCTCCAAAAAAAATAATAAATGATACGGCTACCCAAAAAGTTGCATCAATTGCCATAGTATTTATCTCCATTTCTTTTAGATAGATCGTCAACAATTGCAGATATGCTACTATTATTTACTTCAGCTCCAATAAGTTTTTGTAATAACTCAGATGAAGTCTCAATAGCTATTTTGTTTATTTTATCTGGTGCATTCTTTCTTAATATATCTATTTCTTTTTCAGCCTCAGCAATTTCATTATCAATTTGTTCATCAAGAACTTCTCTTTTTGCACCAATGTCTTTTAGTGCTTTTTCTCTTGCTTGATTGAAAATGCTATTAGCCTCAAGTTTGCTTTTAGATATAATTTCATCGTATTCTTTTAGCTTTGCATCACTATCTTCTCTTTGTTTCTCAGCAGCCTCAATATTTTCTAATATTTGAGATTTTCTCGATTCTAGGTTGTTACTAATTTTCGGTAGTATTAGTTTAGATAAAACTAAATACATAATCCCAAAAGTGAGTATTAACCAAAAAATTTGAGAAATCCAAAACTCTGGATTTAATTGAGGCATACCTCCGCTTTCAGCTGCAAAAGCTTCTTTTATAAAAAAGAAGCTAAAAAATATTGACTGAAAATATATTTTTTTAACCATCAATTTAAAACGCAAAAAGAATGATTAACGCAACTACTAATCCAAATAATCCTGTAGCTTCCGCAAGTGCGAAACCTAAAAGCAAGTTAGGAAATTGTTTTTGTGCTGCAGATGGATTTCTCATTGCACCAGACAAATAATTTCCAAAAATTATTCCGATACCAACACCGGCTCCAGCTAAAGCAATTGCCGCTAAACCTGCTCCGATCATTTTTGCTGCTTCTAATTCCATTATATCCTCCTCTGTTATTAATGGTGTAAATTTAATGCATCATTTAAATAGATGCAGGTTAAGATTGCAAAAACATAAGCTTGAAGAAAAGCAACTAAGATCTCCAAACCTGTTAACGCAACCGAAAAACTTAGTGGAAGCCACCCACCAACTATTCCAAGACTAATTACAAAGCCCCCGAAAACTTTCATCATTGTATGACCAGCCATCATATTGGCAAATAATCTAACTGATAAACTTATAGGTCTACTCAAATAGGAAATAATTTCTATAACAACAATTAAAGGGAGTAATACTGCAGGTACTCCACTTGGAACAAATAATTTTAAATACCCAAATCCATGTTTAATAAACCCAATTACAGTCACTCCAATAAATATAAATGCTGCGAGCACAAATGTTACAATGATATGACTGGTTACAGTGAAAGTATAAGGTATCATTCCAAACATGTTGCAAAATAAAACAAACATGAATAGAGAAAATATAAATGCAAAGTATGGTTTAGCTTTTGATCCAGCTGTATCGCTAATCATTTTGGATACAAAGGTATAGCTAAGTTCTGCTAGTAATTGAATTTTGTTTGGTAGTATTGAATTTTTTTTTGATCCTAAGTTAAAGATTAACAAAATAGATAAAGTGCTTAATATCATAAACAAACTTGCGTTCGTAAACGATATATCGAATGCTCCAACTTTAATTTCTGGTCCAATTCTATAGACGTCGAATTGGGACATAGGATTTGCTGCCATAATATTTATTTATTTTTGCATTTTTTTTGCAGATTTAATTACATTGGTTATTCCAGCAACCACACCCACAAAAAAAAATATTAATATAAACCAGGGTTTAGTACCAAAGGTCTTGTCAAAAATAAACCCAATAATTGTCCCCACAGCCACTGCAGAAACAAGTTCTGTGCTCAATTTAAATGCAGTTCCTATAGGTGAGGGGTCATTCTTCTTATTGTAGAGATTTTTCTTTGAAATCTTGCTTTTTGCAATCTCTAAGCGAGTTTTGAAAGGGTCTTTCGGCATTTATATAGTTTAAGCAACCATACTCTCTGCTTTTTGTAAATCAACAGCTACAAGCTGACTAATTCCTTTTTGAGGCATAGTGACTCCATATAATCTGTTCATTTTTGACATTGTTAAAGCATGATGAGTTACAATTATGAATTTAGTATTGGTTATTTTTATTAATTCCTCAAGTAAACTACAAAATCTTGTTACGTTAGCATCGTCAAGTGGTGCATCAACCTCATCTAATACACATATAGGTGAAGGGTTAGTTAAAAATACTGCAAAGATTAAAGAGAGGGCAGTCAATGCTTGTTCACCTCCAGATAACAAAGTTATAGATTGAAGTCTTTTTCCTGGAGGACTAACTAACATTTCTAAACCTGCTTCAAGTGGATCATCAGAGTCCACCAACTCTAATTTGGCATTTCCACCATTGAAAAGTTTTGTGTAAACTTCATTAAATTTTCTGTTAACTTTTTCAAACGCTTCAATCAATCTTTCTCTTCCTTTTTGATTAAGTTCATTGATACTATCTTTTAGTTTTACAATAGCGGTAACGAGATCGGCACGATCTTGTTCCATTTTTTTTATCTCTTCTTCATATTTACTTGTTTCTTCATCTGCTTTTAAATTTACAGATCCTAATTTTTCTCTTTCTTGTTTTTTCTTGTCCAAAGCATCCTCTTGATCAACTGGATTTGGAAGTTCTTCCACCCCGTTTAAATTTGAATTTTCTAAAATATTATCTTCGTTCAAATTTAGCTCAGAACTAATTCTATCAAGGAGATCATTTTTTCTTTTTTGTAGACCTTCAATTGTAGCTCCTGAGCTTGCTTTTCTTTCTCTGATTTGAATTGATTGTTCTTGAATTTCATTTAATTGTGTTCTTAACATTTCAATTTTTTGATCTGTTTCATCTATAATCGCTTCATTATCAATTTTTTCTTTATCTGAAATTCTTAAATTTTCTGAAATTTGACCTTTTCTCTCCGCTTGTAATCTAGGTTGGTTTTCTAAATCACTTAATTGTTTTGACAATTTTTCTTTTCTTTGTGTTAGTTCATTAACCATTTTTTCTGAGTTAGTTAATAAATTTTTCCAACTTTCAATTTCTGTTTCAATGGTTTTAATTCTGTCATTTCTTTTTAGAGACTCATTTTTAATTGATTGATTTTTACTGTATGCATCGGCATATTTTTCTTGGAGTAATTTTATATTTTCTGATTTTTCACTAACTCCTAATAATTCACTTCTAGATCTCTCGTTCTTTAAATCATTTAAAAAACTATCTAACTCCATATTACATCTATCTAGAAGTGTTACTGCTTGATTTATTTCATTACTATCAATTAATTCTTTTACTCTAGAAATTGTATTTTTTACATTTCTTATTGGACCAACACTAATATTTACAGTTTCTTCAGCTAAATTGTTTACAACTTCATCAACAGCTTTTTGTTCTTCTTTAAGTTTATTTTTTGCACTTTCCAACTCTTCATTAGATAATTTTTCTGTTTCAAAATATTTCGAGTCTGTCTCAATTAATTCAGTTTTTTCTTCCTTCAATCTTTTTTCATTTGAGTTAGCGTCTATAATAATTCCTTTTTCTCTCGTGATATCATCATCAAGCGTTTGAATTGATTTTTTAATGCTTTCTATCTCATCTTGAATTCTTGTATTTTCCTCATCTAAACTTTGAAGTTCTAGATTAAGTCTTTGTATTCTTGATAAATTTTCTATATTTTTTTCTCTCAATGGATTTACTTTATCTGTAAAAGTTTTAATTGAATTTTCTAATTCAGATATTTTGTTATTAAATCCCTCTACCTCTCCTTCTGCCTCAGTATTAATTTCATTTTCTATTCTAATTTCTTTGTCTATTTCTAATAATTTTAAATAATATAAACCTGCTTCAATTTTTTTAATTTGATCTGAAATTAGTTTGTATTTTGTTGCCTCTTCAGCTTGTTTTTGAAGATTTGCCAACTGTTTTTCTTGCTGTCTTCTTAATTCATCTGCTCTTTTTAAATTATTTTCAGCCGCACCTAATCTTAATTCAGCCTCATGTCTTCTAACGTGTAAACCAGATATTCCTGCAGCTTCTTCTAAAATAGCCCTTCTGTCTGTTGGTTTCGCAGTTACTAATGCACCTATTCTTCCTTGACTAATTATAGATGGAGAGTGTGCACCAGTCGAAAGATCTGCAAAAAACATTTGAGCATCTCTTGCTCTTACTTCTTTATCGTTAATGTAAAATTTAGATCCTTTATCTTTTTCTATTTTTCTTCTAATTTGTATTTGCTCCAACTCACGGTATTGGATTGGACCTTCTTTATCTTTGTTTTCAACTTCAATAGATACTTCTGCAATATTTTTTGAAGCTTTATTAGATGTTCCTGAAAATATAACATCCTCCATACCAGATCCACGCATACTTTTTGCAGAGGTCTCTCCCATTACCCATCTTAAAGATTCTACAATGTTAGATTTTCCACAGCCGTTAGGACCCACTATACCCGTAAGACCATCCTCAATTAAGAAGTTGGTTTTTTCAGCAAAAGATTTAAATCCGTTTAATTGGATTTTTTTAAACTCCATGCACTAACTTATATCAGTTTTTCTAGAGCTTTTTTTAAATTTTTATAATTTAGAGTTTTTTCGAATTTTTCGTCATTAATAATTATCGTAGGAGTTGCGTTTACTTTGAAGTTCTTTGCTCCGTCGATTCGATCGTTTAATACAAAATCTTCAATTTCTTTATTGTTTACACATAAATCAAAATCAATTGTAAATCCTTCATTTTTTAAAAATTTTTGTAAGTTTTCATTTGCTTCCTCTATTGAACTTCCTTTAACCCATTTTTGTTGATTAGCATATAAACTTTCAAGGATATCTGAATTTCCATCATTCTTACACTGAGAAACTTTAGATGCATTAAAGGCCGCTATGTCTAATGGAAAATGTCTAAATTCTATTTTAGCGAGTCCAGTATCAAGATATTCTTCTTTTAATAGAGGATAAACATTTTTATGAAAATTAGCACAATGACTACAAGTTAATGACTCAAAAGCTATAATGGTTATTTTTGCATCATTGTTACCAACAGTTATCCTTTTAATTTCCTTAGCTTGTACATTTAAGGCTGTACTAAAAATTATTAATATTAAGAATATAATTTTTTTCATTTCTCTCTGAAAACCCTGGTTAACTCTGTTAATGATTTTTTAATTTTTTCGTTTTTAACACCTTTAATCTTATCTTGATATTTACTAATTGCCACATTTTTAACTTTTGTTTCACTCGAGCCCGTCATTTCATGTTCATCATCAAAACTTATAAATTTAAGCTTTTCAACAACAGAATATCCAAAAAAATTATTCATTTTATCCAAAATATCTTTTTTAGAATATTCTAAGTCAACTTCATGTCCTCGCTTGACCATAACCACTAAGGTGCTAACACCAAACTTATTTGAATTTTTAAATGTTTTTGGATAGCAAATTTTAAATAATTCGCTTCCAACTAAATATTTCCAATTGCTCAGCGTTTCTGAATATACATGACCTTTTTTATTTAATATTTTTTTGACATTTTTTGGCAAAGTGTCTTTGAAAGATCTTAATCCTTGAATGCTAGCGTTTCTCTGCTTAGTATTATTTTTAGATTGCATATGAAAGATCCAATAATAACAAATAATATTCTTAATTGGTATGATTTAAATAAAAGATCTTTACCATGGAGAAAGAATGTTTCCCAAACAAAAAAGCAATACTATACTTTAGTAAGTGAATTTATGTTGCAGCAAACCCAGGTTGCGACGGTAATACCTTACTTTAAAAGATTTATAAAAAATATTCCTACAA
This sequence comes from uncultured Pelagibacteraceae bacterium, assembly GCA_902596185.1. Taxonomy (GTDB): domain Bacteria; phylum Pseudomonadota; class Alphaproteobacteria; order Pelagibacterales; family Pelagibacteraceae; genus Pelagibacter. Next base: position 14,240 of record CACJSX010000007.1, on the reverse strand, counting down.
TTGAAAAATTATCTAAATATGATGATAGAAAATTAATTAAACTTTGGGAGGGTCTTGGATACTATTCAAGAGTAAGAAATTTAAAAAAAACAGCTCAAATAGTTGTTAAAAATTTTAATAAAAAAATACCTAGAAATTTTGTAGATTTAAAGTCTCTTCCGGGTATTGGAGATTATACAGCAAGTGCAATTTCTGCAATTGCATTTAATGAACCAATAATTCCTTTAGATGGCAACATTGAAAGAGTACTAAAGAGATACTTATTTTTAAAAAAGAAAGATCAAATAAAAAAAGAAAATTTACACGAGAAGAAAAAAATTTTTGGAACATCTATCAAAAGGTCTAGTGATTATGCTCAAGCGTTAATGGAATTAGGAGCACTAATTTGTAAACCTATCAGTCCTAATTGTATGAACTGTCCTTTAGTTAAAAATTGCAAATCATTTAAATATAAAAATTTTGATTTAGTAAAATTAAAAAAAAAAGATAAGGAAACTTTTTACAAGCTAAATGTTTATAAAAAAAATAATCATTATTTATTAATCAAAAATAACAAATTTAATTTTTTGAAAAATTTTAATATCTTCCCGATGGATGAAGTAAATAATCCTAAAAATTTTGATAAAGATTTGAATTTTAAAATGTCTAATATGAGCATGAATATTAAAATTGAATTTAAAAATAACTATAATTTAAATAAAAATAATTATTGGATTGATCCAACAAAGCTTCAAAATTATACACTGCCAACATTTACGAAAAAGATTGTAAAATTTTTAGAGAGTCATAAATGAAAAAAATAGCAATAATTGGTGCTGGAATCTCTGGTTTGTATATTGCCAATTTATTTAAAGATCATAAGGATTATAAGGTTACTATTTATGAAAAAAGGAATTCAATAGAAATGGAAGAAGGCTATGGAATTCAGTTGTCAGTAAATAGCGTAAAGCTTTTAAATAAAATAGGCTTCGCTTCTCTCACTGAAGAAGAAAAATTTAATCCAAAAAAAATTGATTTTTATGAAATTAAAAATTCAAAAAAAATTTGTGACCTAGACATTTCAAAATTTAATTCTGAAGATTGTAAATACACAACATTGAAAAGATCAAAATTACTTCAATTTTTAAAAAAAGATATAAACGAAGATATAATTAAATATAACCACAGTATTGAACAGATTGATTACGATAAAGATTCAATAAACTTAATATTTGATAAAAATAAAATAACTTGCGACTACTTAATTATTTCAGATGGTGTGTTTTCTAAGGGCAAGTTATTAATTTCAACCAATAAATCAAAACCATTTTACAATGATACGATTGCTATTAGGGGCAGTATATCTAGAGAAAATCTTCAAAATCTAAATGGAGAAAATATTTCTTTGTTTTTAGGACCGAATTTTCATTATGTTGTTTATCCAATTAATGACGATAAAAATTTAAATTTTATTGGCATTTTAAAACATAAATTAAATTCAAATGAGCAAGAGAACTATAATCTTTTTACCGAGAGTTCTTTTATAAAAAATATTAAATTTAAATTATCTCAAAAAGTTTCTCAAAGTTTTTTGGAAAGTCTTCAAAATATTAAATTATTTCCAATATTTGTAAGTAAAAATTTGTATAATCCTCCAAAAAACGTATTCCTTGTAGGGGATGCATTTTATGCCTTTTCTCCTTCATTTGCACAGGGAGCTTCCCAATCAATTGAGGGAGCTTATGAATTATATGAATGTTTAATAAATAATAAAAATTTTTATGATATCAGATTAAAGAGAGTAAAAATGATTAACAGCAGATCTAATTTTAATCAATTTGCCTTCCATTTATCAAATCCAATTATGATCAGATTTAGAAATATTTTTTTAAAACTTTTAACTAATAATAAAAAATTTTTACAAAGTTATTTGGGTAAAATTTATAAAAGTTAATTTTTAGAAATTAATCTTTGTCTTAGATAATCAATAGGATAAGTTCGTCCATTTATATCACAGTGCCAAAAAGTCCATCCATTGCAACTTTCAGCTCCTAAAATAGTAGCCGCAACTTTGTGTATAGAACCCTCTGCTTGATTATGTTTTATACTACCATCAGCCATAATTCTGGCTGTTATTTTTTTCTTATTATCAAAAATATTAGTTCCAGGTTTAATTATTCCAAGCTCAACCAATGAACCAAAAGGAATTCTTGGTTTTGATCTATTATTTTTTAGCGTATCTAACAAATCATCCTTAATAGGTTTTGTAGTCTTTAAGCGTTGCTCTGCAGCTTTAAAATAATTTTTTTCTTTTTCTATTCCGAAATAATTTCTCCCTAGTTTTTTTGCTACAGTAGCTGTTGTTCCTGATCCTAAAAAAGGATCAAGTATGAGGTCATTTTTATTAGATGTAGCTAGTAAAATTCTATGTAGAAGTGCCTCTGGTTTTTGTGTGGAGTGAATTTTTTTTCCATCCTTTTTAAGTCTTTCAGAACCATTGCATATTGGAAGATCCCAATTAGATCTCATTTGCAAATCATCATTTAAACATTTTAAAGATTGATAATTGAACGTATATTTTGATTTTTCGCTTTTAGACGCCCATATTAAAGTTTCATGAGCGTTAGTAAAACGTGTTCCTCTAAAATTTGGCATTGGATTATTTTTATTCCAAATGACGTCGTTTAAAATCCAGAATCCTAAATTTTGGATTGCTGTGCCAACCCTAAAAATATTATGGTAGCTTCCTATAACCCAAATAGCTCCATCTTTTTTTAAAATTCTTTTACACTCACCAAGCCATTCATAAGTGAAATCATCATATTTTTTAAAATTTTCAAATTGATCCCACTTATCATTTACTGCACTAACCTTTGATCTATCCGGTCTAGTTAATTCACTTTTTAATTGTAAGTTGTAAGGAGGATCAGCAAAAATTAAATCAAAAGTTTCACGTGGAATTTTTTTTAATTCTTCGAGACTATCTCCATTAATTATTTTATTTTTGAAATCAGTTTTCATTTGTAAAAATTAATTAGACTCCAAATGGATTCTACGGTCAACCTGAGATTGAAAAATTTGGATTCGATTAGTGTTTTTAAATTAGAAGGTAACTAGATGTAGTGTTAATTTATTTTAGATATTGGTGAAAAAGTTTTTCTATGATGTTTGGTAATACCTAATTTTTTCAAAGCTTTTAAGTGCTGTCTTGTTCCATACCCAAAGTTTTTATCCCAATCGTAGCCTTTATTTTTTTTTGATAAGGTGGTTATAAATTTATCTCTTGATACTTTTGCAATTATAGAAGCTGCTGAAATAGAGGGGACTTTTTTATCTCCTTTAATAACTGATCTTAAATTGTAATTTTCTAATTCTGGAGTTTTGTTTCCATCTATCAGAACGTGTGTTGGTTTTTTCTTAAGTTTTTTTATAGCTCTTTTCATAGCCAGCAAACTTGCTTGTAGTATATTCAGCTTTTCTATTTCTTTAACAGAAGCTTTACCTATAGACCAAGTAGAATTTTTTTTTATATATATACATAGGTACTCCCTCTCTTTTTTACTTAACGATTTTGAATCTTTTAATAATTTAGGATTAATTGATTTATTTAAAATTACTGCTGAAGCATAAACAGGCCCAATTAAACTTCCTCTACCAACCTCATCAACCCCAGCAATTATCTTCATCAAATTTTTAACTTCAGATCTTTAATTTTGTCTCTAATTTTCTTTAAATCTTCCCATGAGTGTTTTTTATTTTCTGGAAAACGGATTAGATAAGATGGATTAAAAGTTATCATTAAAGGGATTGTTTTATTTTTTAAAATAAATTCCTTCCAATGTCCTCTTTCAGCAGATATTTTTTCATTTATTCCTGTTACAGCCTCCATTGCCGAACTACCCATCAAAACAATAATCTTTGGGTTTATAATTGATATATGTTCTTTCAAAAATACTGAGTATCTTTTAATTTCGGTTGAGGTTGGTTTTCTGTCATCAGGTGGTCTAAAATTAATTGCATAACTTGTGTAAATATTTTGTCTCTTAATATTGATGGCTATAAGCATTTTGTTAAGAAGTTCGCCTACTTCACCTATAAATGGGAAGCCCAATTTTTCTTCTTCAGCCCCAGGAGCCTCTCCGATTAACATTAAAGGACTATTTATGTTTCCCTCACCCAAAATAATTTTGTTTGAATTTTCTTTTAATTTACAATTTTCAATTGAATTTATTTGATTTTTTAAATTTTTTAGCAATTCTACTTTATTTATTTGCAGGCTGCCGTTGTTTGTTTCTAAAATATTAAATCTATTTATTGGCTTATCAGCGAATATAAATTTTGGCTCGATTGTATTTATTAGTTCTTGGTTTAATTTGGTATTTTGATTTATCACTTTTTTAGTCATAGTATGATCGTATGTTCCTAAAATTTCTAAAATTAGTACTAATAATATTTATATCTTATCAGACACCTTTGTATTCTAAAAGTGCTACTTTTAATGATTTCAACTCAAGAGATTTATCAAATTACTTTTCTGGAATTGTTGCATTTGAAAATCGAGATAATTCTGGAGCTTTAAAATTTTTTAACCTAACCAAAGTATTAACTAACAAACATGACGGTTATTTAAAAAGATATGTTAATTCTTTAGTTTTAGATAACAAAGTGCCTCAAGCAATTAACACACTAAATAATAACGCAAATAAATCTAACTCAGATTTTTATGATGCATATATAATTTTAATAATCGACAGTTTAAAGAAAAATAATTTTAAAAAAGCTGATGAACACATTGCTCAATTATTAAAATTTAAAGATGGTGACACAATAAATTTAGTAATATTTGAAACCTTAAGGCAGTATATTTATACTTTTAAAAATAAGAAAATTTTAGATAATAAAAAAAATTTTGGAAACCTGTCTCTTATAGCCGAGACATTCCAAAGATGTTATATTGAAGATAAAAAAACTTCATCATTTTTTCTTAATTTAATAAATAATCAACAAGGTGACTATTCAAGATACATTTTCTTTTATCTTAATCATTTAATTGATAACAATAAATTAAATGAAGCAAGATTAGTTGTTGAACAAATTGATTATATAAATTCAACACTTTTACTTTCACAAAGTAAAAGTTGGATAGACAAAAAAAAATTCGATGATTTTGGAAAAATTTTTTCATGCAAAGATCATAATGATCTTGTAAGTGAGTTTTTATTTTTAATCTCTAATCTTTATTCTTCTCAGGATAATTTTGAGAAATCAAATTTTTACTTAAATTTGTCAAACTATTTAAATCCTAAGTTTGAATTTAATCTGTCTTTGGTTGCAGAAAATTTTTATCTTAATGATGAATTTGATAAAGTACAAAGGATCTTAAAAAACTTTAAAAAAGAAGATGAATTTTATTATTGGTTTAGATTAAAAAAAGAAGCTCAAATAATAATTCAAGAGCAGGATCATGAAAATGGAATTAAATACATAGATTCAAAATTTAATAAAATTGAAAATCCAAATATAAAAATGATTTTTGATTTAGCAAATTTTTATAAGAATTCTAAAAATTATGAAAAGGCGATAGATCGTTATACAGAAATTATTTTAACACTGGATGACAATTCACTTATTAAATCAGATGTATTGTATCGTAGAGGCGGTAGCTATGAAAGAATGGGAAATTATGAAAAGTCAGATGAAGATTTATTGCATGCGCTTAAAATTGATCCTAGTGACGCATATATTTTGAATTACCTTGCTTACTCGTGGTTAGAGCGTGATTATAAAATTAATGAAGCAATGGATATGTTGAAAACAGCATATGATTTAAAAAGCAATGATCCATATATTATTGATTCAATTGGATGGGCGTATTTTTTAATAGAGGATTATCTAGAAGCAGAAAAGTATTTAAAAAGAGCTGTAGAATTAATGCCAGATGACCCAATCGTGAATGATCATTATGGAGACATTTTATGGAAATTAAATCGAAAAATTCAAGCAAGATATTTTTGGAACAACGTATTAACTTTTGAGGACACCGAGGAAGATATGAGAGAAAAAATCAATATTAAAGTAATTGAGGGTCTTAAAAATTCCTAAATGAAAATTAATAAAATTAAATCTAATGCAAAGTTAAATTTAGCACTAAATATCACTGGAAAAAAAAAGGTTTTACATAAAATTGAAAGTATAATTGGTTTCATAGATTTACATGATGTTATTTCGATAAATCAACATAATGGAAAAAAACACTATATTTCTTTTTATGGAAAGTTTTCTAAAAATATTGGAAAAAAAAATACTGTTCAAAAATTATTTCAAATACTAGATAAAGAAAATTTATTAAAAAATAAAAAATTCAAAGTTAAAATTAAAAAATTAATACCTCAAGAAGCTGGGTTGGGCGGGGGATCGATGAATGCAGCTAGCGTGTTTAATTATCTGGTTAAAAAAAAAATTATTAATCCTAATTATCAAAAAACTCGAAGTATCTGTGACTTAGTTGGTTCCGATGTTATTCTGGGAACCATTTCATCCAGCTGTGTGTTGTCATCAGTTGGTAGAATAAAAAAGATTTATAATACTCCAAAATATTACTCTACTTTAGTAAAGCCTGATTTTGGATGCTCAACTAAAAAAATATACTCAGCTGTTCGAAAGTATACAAAATCAAAATATAACAAACCTAAAAAAAACATGTTTGGAGTAACATATTTGATTGATCAACAAAATGCCCTTGAAACAATAGCATTCAAAAAATATCCAAAACTTAAAAAAATAAAGTTGTTCTTAGAAAGTATAAATAACCCATTATTTGTAAGAATGACTGGTTCAGGATCAACAATTGTTGCCTATTATAATTCATTAAAGAGTTGTAAATTGGCAAAAGCTAAATTTAAAAGAAAATATAAAAATTATTGGTGTGTTACAGCAAAAACTATATGAATTTTATATTTTTATGTTATAGGAAGCTAGTATTGGGGCGTAGCCAAGCGGTAAGGCACGGGTTTTTGGTACCTGCATCCTAGGTTCGAATCCTAGCGCCCCAGCCATTTATGAAAAATTTTTTAGATAAATTTTTTTCCCGATCAAAAAATCTTGATTATATCAGTCAAAATTTAAAACAAATTACTTTAACAACACCAGCAAATAAAATTTTTGAAGCAATTAATAAATTTTCAGAGAAAAGTGAAATCAGGTATGTGGGTGGGTGTGTAAGAAAAGTGATAAAAAAAGAAAACGTTGATGATATTGACCTAGCAACAAATTTAACTCCCCCGGAAGTTTGTGAGGCTCTTAAAAACAAACAAATAAGTTATTACGAAACAGGAATTGAACACGGAACTATAACCGCAATAATTGACGAATATAAATATGAAATTACTTCTTTAAGAAAAGACGTCTCAACTGATGGAAGGCATGCTGAAGTAGAATTCTCTTTAGACTGGAAGGAAGATGCCTCTAGAAGGGATTTTACTATCAATTCAATTTATGCAGATGGTGATGGTAATTTATTTGATCCATTTAATGGTAAAAAAGATTTGGAGGAGGGTTATATTAATTTTATTGGTAATGCGGAAAAAAGAATTCAAGAGGATTATTTACGTATTTTAAGGTATTTAAGATTTTATTTAAATTATTCAAATCATAAGCACCAGTCAGAAATAATAAAAAATATAAAAAAAAATATTGATGGAATTTCAAATATATCATCTGAAAGATTAATTGATGAGCTAAAAAAAATAACTAGTTCAAATGGATTTTTAAAACTCTTTAAAGATAAAGAAAGTTTAGAACTCATAGAAATAATTTTCCCTCAATTAAAGAATATTAAAAATTTTAAAAAACAAAATTCTTATGCTACAGAGAATTTTTTAAAAATTGACTTTATATTCTTAATTGCGCTTTTAGTAATTGATGGGACTGATAATGCTGATTATTTTCTTTACAAATTTAAAATATCCAACAAAGATAAGAAAAGACTAAAATTGATAGATCTTTTTTATAAAGAAAAAATAACTCTAAACAACTTTACAGAGAAAAATTTGAATAAATTTTTTTATTTTAATGGGCGACAAGCTGTAATAGATATAATTAATTTTAAAATTTTTACCTCAAACAAAGTAGAGAAGAAATTAATCAAATTATTAGATATTTATAAACAGAAAGTAATTCCAACTTTGCCAGTAGGTGCTGATTTACTAATGTCTAAATTTCAAATTCCTGAGGGTAAAACTTTAGGTAATAAATTAAAAAAAATTGAAGAAACCTGGGTTCAAAACGGATTTCAAATTTCAGCTAAGCAAGTAAAACAAATAGTTAAAAGTTAAATATATTTAACGTCTTTAATTTCAAAATTTTTTACACCAGAGGGTGTATTTATTTCAACTAAATCACTTTTATTTTTTCCAATCAAACCTTTGCCAATTGGTGATTGAAAGAAAATTAGTTTTTGTTTTAAATCTGCTTCATCTCTTCCAACAATTTTATAATTAATTTTTTCACCAGTATCTAAATCTTCTAAATAAACTGTAGATCCAAAAATTACTTTCCCTTCATTGTTTAGTTTTGTAACGTCAATAACATTTGCTCTTGCAATAATATCGTTAATTTCTGTAATTCTTCCCTCGTTATGAGATTGCTCTTCTTTAGCTGCATGATATTCAGCATTTTCTTTAAGGTCTCCATGGGATCTCGCTTCAGCAATTGAAGCTACTATCTCAGGTCTTTTTTTTTCTTTTAAAAAAACTAATTCTTCTTTTAGTTTATTTAATCCGTTTAATGTTATTGGCTCTTTATCCATTTTTTTATTTCCATTTTGCAATCGGAGGTAATGACATCAAAATTCCTTCAACATTACCACCAGTTTGTAGCCCAAATTTTGTTCCTCTATCATAGAGCAAATTAAATTCTGCGTATCGACCTCTTTTAATATACTGAAACTCTTTATCTTTTAAAGTCCATTTTCTTTTTATTTTTTTTTTAATTATTTCATTAAATAGCATTTGAAATGTAACACCAACATCTCTTACATACTTAAAGTCATTTTCAAAATTATCATTTTTATAGTCAAAAAAGATTCCACCTATACCTCTTGCTTCTTTCCTGTGAGGTAGATAAAAATATTCATCACACCACTTTTTATATTTTTTATAATAATTTTTATTGTGTCTATCGCACATTGCTTTTAATATTTTATGAAAGTTTTTTTTCTCTTTTTCATCTTTTATTGCTGGGGTTACATCCATACCTCCGCCAAACCAATTCTTTGTTGTGCAAATAAATCTGGTATTAAAATGCATTGCAGGAATATGGGGATTTTGCATGTGCATAACTATTGATATTCCTGATGCCCAAAATCTAGGGTCTTTACTTGCGCCTGGTATATTCTTTTGAAATTTCTTAGGAAATTTTCCATAAACTTTTGAAAAATTTACTCCTACTTTTTCAAAAATTTTTCCATTTTTAAGAATTCTATATTCACCACCACCCTCATCTTTTTTATTGCTTCTTTTCCAAGAAGTTGAATCAAAATTTACTTTATTTTTTTCAATTTTTAAAATGTCGTCGCATATTGCATTTTGTAATAGCTTAAACCAGTTACTAACTAAGTCTTTTTTAATTGAAATATCCATTTTATATTAATTCTATTTGACGCAAACTTTCTGCCAAAACAATGGCAACAGAAGATGCAATATTAAGAGATCTTAATTGGTTATTCATTGGTATTTTCAAACGATTTTTAATTATTTTATGAACCTTTTCGGGTACTCCAGCACTTTCTCTTCCAAATAAAATAGTATCATCAGGCTTAAATTTAAATTTAGTGTAATTTATTGAACCCTTAGTCGTCATTAATATGATTCTCTGTTTCTTCTTTGCCTCAAAAAATTTTTCTGAACTTTGATAAAACTCTATTTGACTATAGTCCATATAGTCCATAACAACTCTTTTAAAGCGTTTGTCTGATAATAGAAAGCCACATGGTTCAATTATTTCTAATTTAGCACCCAAACAAGCACAAGTTCTAATGATTGCAGCAGTATTCTGAGGTATATCAGGCTCGTACAAAGCTATTTTGGGTCCTAAAATTGTTGAATTCTGTGTCATTCTTTCAGTAGTAAAATAATTATTTTATATTATATGAATTCGTATATTAACTATTTTAAATCAAAAAGAGATAATAATAAAAGCTACTAAAAGTGTCTGAAAAAAAAACAAAAAGAAGAGATTTTTTATTTACAGCTACTACAGCTGTAGGAGCTGTTGGTGCCGCTGCAGTAGTGTGGCCAATGATAGATCAAATGAATCCAGATGCTTCTGTTAAAGCATTAGCTAGCACAGAAGTTGATGTAAGTGCATTAACACCTGGAAATACATTGACTGTTTTATGGAGAGGAAAACCAGTCTTTATAAGAAGAAGAACTCAAGAAGAAATTGATGAAGCAAGATCTGTTAAGATGGAGGATTTAATTCATCCTGAAAAAGATGAAGATAGAGCAAAAAACCCTGAGTGGCTTGTTATGTTGGGTGTATGTACTCACCTTGGATGTGTACCTTTAAATGATAAAGGTGATTATAATGGTTGGTTCTGTCCATGTCATGGATCTCATTATGATACCTCTGGAAGAATTAGAAAAGGACCAGCACCTTGGAATATGGAAGTGCCTAAATACGAATTTGTTAATGCAAATACAATTAAAATTGGATAAAGAAAAATGAGTGACCATGATTACAGACCAAAATCGAAAGTAGGACAATGGTTTAATGATCGATTGCCACTATTAACTCTTGCAAATCATTTAACAGATTACCCAACTCCTAAAAATTTAAACTATTGGTGGACATTTGGTGGAATTTTAACTTTTTGTTTAATTACTCAAATTGTAACAGGATTAACTCTTGCAATGCATTATATTGCTCATGCCGACATGGCTTTTGAGAGTGTTGAGCATATCATGCGTGATGTCAATTATGGTTGGTTAATTAGATATATTCATGCAAATGGTGCATCAATGTTTTTCTTAGCTGTTTATATTCACATCTTTAGATCTTTGTTTTATGGCTCTTATAAATCTCCAAGAGAAATAATATGGATTTTAGGAATAATAATTTATTTATTAATGATGGCTGCAGCTTTTATGGGTTATGTGTTGCCATGGGGTCAAATGAGCTTTTGGGGTGCAACTGTTATTACAAATTTATTTAGCGCTATTCCTTTAGTAGGAGAGGGTATTGTTACTTGGTTGTGGGGCGGTTATTCAGTTGATAACCCAACGTTAACTAGATTTTTTACTTTGCACTATTTAATTCCATTTTTAATTTTAGGATTAGTTGTTTTACATATTTGGGCTTTGCATGTTCCTGGAAATAATAATCCAGTTGGAATAGACATCAAAAAACCATCAAAAGACACTGTGCCTTTCCATCCTTACATCGTAATCAAAGATGGTTTTGCTTTATTAATGTTTATGATTGTTTTTGCATTCTTTGTTTTTTATTCACCAAATATACTAGGTCACGCTGATAATTATATTGAAGCAAATCCAATGGTAACACCTGCACATATTGTACCTGAATGGTACCTGTTACCTTTCTATGCAATTTTAAGATCTGTTCCAGATAAGTTACTAGGTGTTGTGGCTATGTTATCTGCAATATTAATTTTAGCTGTCTTACCTTGGTTAGATACCTCAAAAATAAGATCTGCAGTATTCAGACCTTTGTATAAACAGTTTTACTGGATACTAGTTGCTGATGTTTTAATTCTTGGTTATGTGGGTGCAATGCCAGCTGAAGGTCTTTATCTGTTAATTGCAAGAGTTGCAACGGCATACTACTTTTTACATTTTTTAGTTATTCTTCCTGTTTTAGGATTTAAAGAAAAAACTTTACCGGTGCCTTTGAGTATAACTGAACCAGTTCTTGGTGGCTCACTAAATTTAGCAACCGCGAGGCAAAAAGAAAGTAAAATAGAATAAGTGAAAAAATTACTTAAAATATTTTCAGCACTATTATTAATTTGTTCTTTAAATACACTATCTTTCGCTGCTGAAAAAGTTGATTATTTAAAGACAGATTGGAGTTTTAAAGGACTTTTTGGAAAATTTGATAGAGCTGCTCTTCAAAGAGGATATCAAGTTTATACAGAAGTTTGTGCCTCATGTCATTCAATGAAGTATTTAAGTTACAGAAATTTAGCTGAAAAGGGTGGACCAGAATTTCCAGAGGATCAAGCTAAAGCTATTGCAGCTTCATTTGAAGTAACTGATGGTCCAAATTCTGATGGTGAAATGTTTACTAGACCAGGTAAATTGTCTGACAAATTTGTAATGCCTTATGAAAATGTAAAAGCCGCTCAAGCTGCAAATGGTGGTGCATACCCTCCAGACATGTCTGTTTTGGTTAAAGCTAGAGGTGGTGGTGTTGATTACATATATTCATTATTACAAGGGTATGAAGAAGCTCCTAGTGGAATGACTTTGGATGATGGTGTTCATTATAATAAGTATATGTATGGAAATAAAATAAGAATGTCTGCTCCACTTTCAGATGGATTAGTTGAGTATGGTGATGGAACTACTGCTACTGTTGAACAAATGTCAAAAGATGTAACAACATTTTTAATGTGGGCTGCTGAACCTCATCTAGAAGCAAGGCATCAGATGGGCTTTAAAGCAATTATATACTTAATTATTTTAACAATTCTGGTTTATTTCAGTATGAAAAAGATATGGTCACGTGTTGAATCTGAAGTTTAGTACGTCTCCATCTTTCACAATATAATCTTTACCTTCTAATCTCATTTTTCCATTAGCTTTAGAATTTACCCATCCATCATTAGCAATAAAATCTTCATAAGATATAGTTTCAGCTCTAATGAAACCTTTTTCAAAATCTGAATGAATTTCTCCTGCAGCCTTAGGAGCGGTACAGTTTTTTTGTATTGTCCAAGCCCTTGTTTCTTCAGGTCCAGAAGTAAAATACGTATCAAGTTCTAATATTTTATAGCCCTTTTGAATTAACATACTTAGACCTGTATCTTTTAAACCAATCATATCCATATAATTTTTTTTTTCATCTTCTGCTAATTCATTTATTTGGTTTTCTATGTCTGCAGAAACAATCAGAATGTTATCTTTTCCAAATTTTTCAATAAAGTTTTTAGTATATTGATTTCCATCCTGTACGCTTTGCTCATCTACATTGCAAACAAAAATCTTTGGTTTTATTGATAAAAGGCCACTTTGATTAAGTTGTTTTGTGTCAAATTGAGAATTTAATATTGATATATCTTTATCATTATTAATGCAGTCTAATGCAATCTCTAAAATCTTAAGCTGATCTTCGTCTACATTTTTCTTATTATTTTTTTCAAGTCTTTTTTGGATAGATTCTAGGTCAGCCAACATCATTTCAGTTTCAATGATCTCAAGATCTCTTATTGGGTCAACGTCAGGATTAATATTTTGAATATCATCTGAGTCAAAGCATCTAATCATATGAATAACTGCATCAACTTCTCTTATGTGAGACAGAAATTTATTACCTAACCCTTCACCTTTAGATGCACCTTTCACGAGACCAGCTATATCTACAAATGAAATAGTTGTATTTATTGTTTTTTTTGATTTTGAAACTTTTGATAATTTACTCAATCTTTCATCCGGAACGGGGACTATTCCCACATTGGGATCTATCGTACAAAATGGAAAATTTGCAGCTTGGGCTTTGCTTGAGTTTGTAAGAGCATTGAAGAGTGTAGATTTACCCACATTAGGCAAACCAACAATTCCACATTTAAAACTCATTATTTATTGTTTACAGTGCTAGAGAATAAATCTAATTTTTTGTCGATAAGTATTGATATAGAATCTGTAATGTTATTTGTAATTTTTTCCAATCCAAGCATTTCATCTTCATCAAAATTCTGAAGAACAAAATCACCTACTTCCATTTTATCTTTTGGTTTACCAATTCCTATTCTCACTCTTGAATAATCTTTACCAATAAATTTATCTATTGATGCAATTCCGTTATGTCCAGCATCAGAGCCACCAAATTTTGCTTTTATCCTACCAAATTCTACGTCTAGATCGTCATGAAAAACGATAACATCCTCAGCATCTATTTTGAAATATTCAATTAATTCTCTAATACAAATTCCAGAATTATTCATAAATGTTAAAGGTTTAATAGCGTAAACTTTTTGGTCTCCTACATTACCAGTCGTAAGAAGTCCTTTGAATTTTGGTTTT
>CACJSX010000006.1 GCA_902596185.1 uncultured Pelagibacteraceae bacterium | reverse complement strand
AAGCAGATATATACACACCCAAAAAGAAAAACCAAAGTTGTGTTCGTTCAACTAGGATCTCCTTCTGAACCAACCACTAAAGCTTTAAGAAAATATCTTAGAAAATTTTTAGGAGATCCAAGAGTTGTCGATATAAATCCATGGTTATGGAAAATAATTTTAAATTGTTTTGTATTACCTTTTAGACCCAAAAAATCTGCCAAGCTATATGCAAGGATCTGGGATGGAAAGAGCTTTCCTTTAATTACCAATACAAGAGATTTTACAAACAATGTTAGAGAAGAGTTAAAAAAAATTGATCCCAATGGACATGTAGAAGTAAATCACGCTTTTCTTTTGTCGCCCCCATATGTGAATGAAGTTTATGATAGCTGGGAAAATGATTTAAAAAAAGGTATTGGTGCAACAAAGTTACTGGTTATACCAATGTTTCCTCAATACTCCGAAAGCACAATAGCTTCAGGAATAGACGCATTAGCAAAGGAATTGTCAAAAAGAGTTAAGATCCCAACTTTTGAAGTTATTACAAATTTTCATAGAACACATGCGTTTATAGACAATTCTGTAAAACAGGTTGATGCCAAAATTAATGAATTACAACAAGAAGGAAAAAAAATTGACAACTTAATAATTACTTTTCACGGCATGCAAAAAAGAAGAATTGTTAATAAGGGTGATGATTATTACAGACATTGCTACGAAACATTTTGTCTTATAACAAATAATTTAAAGAATATAAGACCAGAGCAATGTATGATGAGTTTTCAAAGCCGTTTTGGATCTGAAGAGTGGATAACTCCTTATACTGAAGAAGTGGTGAAAAAATTAATTACTGATGGAAAAAAAGAAATAGCCATATATTCTCCAAGTTTTGTTGCTGACTGCCTGGAAACTACCGATGAACTGGGTCATGAACTTGTAAATGAGGCAAAACATTGGGGCGGAAACATATATCCAATAGAGTGTTTAAACACTAAAGAGAATTGGTGTAAAGATTTTGCAAAATATACATTTATACAAGCAGAGGGTTCTGCACAAGATAAAGAAGATATAGAATATCAGTTAGATAAAAAGTTTTATGAAAAAATGCCACAACAAATCATGAATAAATCATAAGACCATCTAAATATGTCTAAATTTTTAATTATCTATTCAACTACAGACGGTCATACAAAAAAGATTTGTCAAAGAATAAAAAATTTTCTAACTGATGGAAATCTGGTAGAGCTTCTTTCTTTAGAAGACTCTAAAAAAGTTAATTTATCTAATTTTGAAAAAATTATAATCGGCGCTAGCATTAGATATGGTAAACATTCTAAAGAACTTTACAAATTTATTAATTTAAACAAAAACATTTTAGATCAAAAAAAAAGTGCTTTTTTTTCAGTTAATGTTGTTGCAAGAAAACCAGAAAAGAATACAGCAGAAACAAATCCTTACATTAATAAATTTTTAAAAATATCTAAATGGAAACCAAATAAAATATGTGTGTTTGCCGGTAAGGTTGATTATCCAAATTACAACTTTTTTGATAAATACATAATTAAATTTATTATGTTTATCACTAAGGGCCCGACAGATACTTCCCAATCATTTGAATTTACAGATTGGTCAAAAGTCGATGATTTTTCTAAAGAGTTTAGAAATAATTATTAAAAATGCTCAAAAAACCCCTTATTTTACTCATTTTTATTATATTTAACTAACTGTCTTGTAATACTCTAAAGAGCATATATATTAGTATCATCTGATAAGTCCTTATCAAAAAATTAACCATGAACATTCAAGAACTAAAACTCAAATCATCTGAACAGCTTATAACACAAGCAGAAGAGCTTGGTATAGAAAACGCCAGCACATTAAGAAAACAAGAAATACTTTTTGCAATATTAAAAAAAGTAGCAGAGAAAGAGGAAATTACCGGGGCGGGTGTTTTACAACTTTTGCAGGATGGGTTTGGCTTTTTAAGGGCAATGGAGTCAAATTATCTACCAGGACCAGATGATATCTATGTGAGCCCTAGTCAAATTAGAAAATATGGTTTAAGAACTGGAGATACAGTTGAGGGACCCGTTAGAGCTCCAAAAGAAGGAGAAAGATATTTTGCTTTATTGCAAGTAAGCAAAATAAATTTTGAGGAACCTGAAAAAGCTAGACATAAAATAGCATTTGATAACTTAACTCCATTATATCCTGATAAGCAATTGGTTATGGAGGTTGAAAAAATTAAAGTAGAAAAAAAACAAGATCTTACACCAAGATTAATTGATTTAGTTAGTCCCATTGGAAAGGGTCAAAGGTCAATAATAATTTCCCCACCAAAAGCGGGAAAAACTATGATATTGCAAAGTATAGCAAACTCAATAGCAAAAAATTATCCAGAATGTTATTTGATAGTTTTATTAATTGATGAACGTCCAGAGGAAGTCACAGATATGCAGCGGACAGTTAAAGGCGAGGTAATTAGCTCAACTTTTGATGAACCAGCTCAAAGGCACGTTGCTGTTGCTGAGATGGTTATTGAAAAAGCTAAAAGATTAACAGAGCACAAGAAAGACGTTGTAATATTATTGGACTCTATAACTAGATTAGGAAGAGCATATAACGCAGTTATTCCTAGTTCTGGTAAAGTTCTTACTGGTGGTGTTGATGCTAACGCGCTTCAAAGACCCAAGAGATTTTTTGGTGCTGCGAGAAATATTGAGGAAGGAGGCTCTCTGACTATTATCTCTACAGCATTAATTGATACAGGAAGCAGAATGGATGAGGTAATTTTTGAGGAGTTTAAAGGTACCGGTAACAGTGAAACAGTATTAGATAGAAAAATAGCTGACAAAAGAATTTATCCAGCAATTGATATCACAAAATCAGGCACGAGAAGAGAAGAGCTTCTATTTGACAAAAATGACCTTCAAAAGATGAATGTTTTGAGAAGAATCATAGCCCCAATGGGGACCATGGACGCAATTGAATTTATAAATTCAAAATTGAAAGA
The DNA here is from genome assembly GCA_902596185.1 of uncultured Pelagibacteraceae bacterium. GTDB lineage: Bacteria > Pseudomonadota > Alphaproteobacteria > Pelagibacterales > Pelagibacteraceae > Pelagibacter. The sequence continues at coordinate 37,471 of CACJSX010000006.1, read as the reverse complement.
TACAAAAAATAATGCTGAATTCTTTAATTCGATGAACAAACCATCATAAGATGAATGTTTTAACAATTAAGCATTTATATGGATTTAGTAAAAAAAGTTAGCATTTTAAATAATTACCTAAAAGCTAAAAATTTTAATAAAGTCATTGAAGACGGACAAAAAATTTTAAAGAAAGTACCAAATAACGATTATCTTTTAAATTTAATTGGTATGGCTTATCAAGGTAGATCTCAGCATAATAGAGCAATAAATTATTTTGAAGAATCACTAAAACATAATCAAGATAACATTGCAGCAATGAATAATTGTGCAAATTCGTTAAAAGCTGTTGGAAAATTAGAAAGATCTAGAGATCTTTATGAAAAAATTTTAAAGATTAATCCAAAATATATAAATGCATATAATAATTATGCCAATCTTAAAGAAATATATAATGATTATGATGGAGCAATAGATTTATACAAAAAAGCTTTAAATTTACTGAAAGAAAATAAAGATATTCCCATGTTTCACAGCCTTGGATTCATGTTTTCTCTTGCCGCTGCTTATCATAGTTTTAATAAAGTTGAAGATGCCAAAAGAGTTATAGAGGAAATAATATCTATCGATCCCAATCATATAAGTGCACATAAATTAAAAAGTTCAATCTCAAAATATTCTTTAGAAAAAAAAGAAACTATTGATCATTTAAATCAAATGGAAAGCTTAAATAATCCAGATAAATTAGATAATGAAAAAAAAATAGACTTATATTTTTCACTAGGAAAAGCTTACGATGATTTAAAAAATTATGATAAAGCTTTTAATTTTTTAAATGAAGCAAATAAATTAAGGTATAAAAAATTTGGATCTAACTTAGAAAAAGAAAAAAAATTATTTAAAAATATAATTAAAACTTTTGAAAGTATTGATTTTGAAAAAACGAATAAAGATATTCCTCAAAAAAAAATCATTTTCATTTGTGGAATGCCCAGATCAGGTACTACTTTAACAGAACAAATCATTGCATCTCATAGCGAGGTGTATGGAGCTGGAGAGCTAGTATACTTACAGCAAATTCTAAAAAAAAACTTTTATGAAGATTTAAAATTTAATAAATTCAAAATAACTGAAAACCAAAATTATTTAAAAAATATAATATCATCAGAATATTTAGAACACTTAAATATATATAATATTGAGGAAAAGATTATAACTGATAAAGCACCTCCAAATTTTAGATGGCTTGGTTTCATTAAGCTATTTTTCCCTAACAGCAAAATTATCCATTGTTATAGAAATCCAAAAGATAATTGTTTATCTTTATTTAAAAATAGTTTTGCCTCATCAATGATGGATTGGGCAAACGATCCAAAAGATATTGCAAGTTACTATAATCTTTACTCTGACTTAATGATTTTTTGGAAATCAAAAATTTCTCATTCCATTCTTGACGTTGAATACGAAAGTTTAGTGAACGATAAAGAGAAAGAGATTAAAAAAATTTTAGAATTTTGTGATCTTGAGTGGGATGATAAATGTTTAAATCCAGAAAAAAATAGCAAAACCCCAATCAAGACTGTAAGTGTTTCACAGGCTAGACAACCAATATACAAAACTTCTTTAAACAGCAATATTAACTTCGATAAATATTTGGAAGAAATGTTCAGTATTTTAAAATAGATTTTTAAATTATAAATTAATCTTGTATGATTAATCAATAATGACCATATTTGCTTTATCTACTGGACCAGGAATATCTGGGGTGGCTGTAATTAGAATATCTGGACCAGAAACTGCCAAGGTTTTAAAGAAATTAACAAAACTTTCATTGCCGAAGCCTAGAGTCGCAACATTAAGAAAAATTAGCAAAATCAACAATTCTGAGCTTATAGACGAGGGAATTATCCTTTGGTTTCCTGGTCCTGAGAGCTACACAGGTGAGGATATGGCAGAGATACAGGTTCATGGGAGCAAAGCAGTTGTAGATGCCCTGCACTCTTCTCTATCATCTATACAAAATTGTAGATTAGCTGAGCCTGGGGAGTTTACAAAACTTGCATTTCAAAATGGAAAAATAAATTTATTAAAGGCAGAAAGTATTGCTGATTTAATTTCATCTGAAACCGAAATTCAAAGGCAACAAGCAATAAAAATAATGAATGGAAAATCAGCAGATCAATTTAATTCCCTTAGAGAAAAACTGTTAAAAATTCTATCGCATGTTGAGGCGAAAATAGATTTTCCAGAAGAAGATCTACCAAATAATATTTTAGATGAAATCAAAAATAGTACAGATGAAGTTAAAATTAAAATTAAAAAAATATTAAATGATCAAAAAGTTGGAGAAAGAATTAGAGAAGGATTTAAGATTGCTATACTTGGACCAACTAATGCAGGAAAGTCTAGTTTGATGAATCATTTATCTAATCGTGATGTTGCAATTGTTTCTGAAATCGCTGGCACGACTAGAGATGTAATTGAAACTCATCTTAACATCGACGGATATCCAGTTGTTATATCTGATACAGCCGGGATAAGAGACTCTAAAGATGAAATAGAAAAAAAAGGTATTAAATTATCTTTAAAAACAGCAGAAGAAGCAGATTTAAAGCTTGTTGTAATTGACGCAAAAAGGCTCGATTTTACTGATGTTTTGAAGGATTTGCTAGATGAAAATGCTATTCTAGTTGTAAATAAGTCTGATCTTTTAGAAAAAAATATTAGTCCAGAAATTAAAAAAACAAATCATGTCTTAATCTCAATTAAAGAAAACGAAAATATAGATGAATTAATTTTAAAAATAAAAAATAATTTAAAAAATAAATTTATCACAAGTGATGATATTTTAATTACGAGAGAAAGACACAGGCAACATTTGCAACAGTCTTTGGATCATCTAAATAACTTTAATCAAAAAAAAGAAATCGAAGACTTTGATAAAGCTGCAGAAGATTTAAGATTAGCTACTAGACATTTAGGTATGATAGTCGGAAAAGTTGATGTAGAGGAGATATTAGGTAGTATTTTCAACGATTTTTGTATCGGGAAGTAATACCCTATTTTGTTGGTTTTTTTGCAATTTTTTAACTAAAAACGTTGATAATATTAGCTTATTTACAAAAAAATAAGCCTATCTTGTAAATTATATAATCACCTATAAATTCGGGATATGAAAAATGATTTATCATTTGATGTAGTGGTAATAGGTGGTGGGCATGCAGGTTGCGAGGCAGCAGCCGCATCAGCTCGTCTAGGAGTAAACACTGCCTTATTCACTCACAAAATAGAAACTATTGGTGAGATGTCATGTAACCCAGCAATAGGCGGTTTGGGAAAAGGACATTTGGTTAGAGAAATAGATGCTCTTGATGGCGTTATGGGAGATGTTGCAGATAAATCAGGCATACAATTTAGATTATTAAATAGAAGCAGAGGACCAGCAGTCAGAGGACCCAGAACTCAATCAGATAGATCACTTTATCGTAAATACATGCAAGAAAAATTGCTAAACTATTGTAATTTAAGCGTTTTTTCTGATCCTGTAATTAAGTTTATTTTTGAAAAAAATGCAATAACTGGGTTTGAAACTAAAGAGGGTAAGAAAGTTCTATCTAATAAGATAATACTCACAACAGGAACTTTTTTAAATGGTTTGATACATATAGGTGATGAAAGAACTCCTGCTGGTAGATATGATGAAAAACCTTCTACAGGTTTGAGTGAACAATTAGCTAAATACGATTTTAAAATTGGAAGATTAAAAACTGGTACACCACCAAGGTTAGATGCAAGAACTATTAATTTTGAAAACTTAGAAGAACAATTCGCAGATGACGATCCTTATTTCTTTTCATTCTTAACAAAAAAAAATTTGAACAAACAAGTGTCATGCCGAATGACATATACAAATCAGAAGGTTCATAAAATTATAGAAAAGAATTTATCTAAGAGCGCAATGTACTCAGGTATTATAAAAGGAGTAGGCCCAAGATATTGTCCGTCTATAGAAGATAAAATAGTAAAATTTGCAGATAAAATGCGTCACCAGATATTTTTAGAACCAGAAGGTCTAAATGATCATACAATTTACCCAAATGGTATATCTACATCACTTCCAGCCGAGGTACAATATGAAATATGTAATAATATCAACGGTTTAGAGAGTGTTACTATATTAAGACCAGGATATGCAATAGAATATGACTATATAGACCCACGTGAACTATTTTTAACACTTGAAACCAAGAAGATAAGCAATCTCTATCTTGCTGGTCAGATTAACGGAACAACAGGATATGAGGAAGCTGCTGCACAAGGCCTTATAGCTGGAATAAATGCTGCTTTGTCTGTTAAAAAATTGGAACCATTTATACTAGATAGATCTGACGCTTACATTGGAGTAATGATTGATGATTTGGTTACAAAAGGAGTAGCTGAACCATACCGTATGTTTACATCAAGAGCTGAGTATCGATTGACTTTGCGATCTGATAATGCCGATCAAAGATTAACTGCAAAGGGAATAGAGATTGGTTTAATAGGTGATGAGAGAAAAGTTATGTATTTGAGTAAATTTGAGCAAATCAGACAAATAAATATAAAAATGAATGAATCCAAGATTTCACCATCTAAAGCAGAGAAATTTGGAATAAAAATAGCAAAAGACGGAATATTGAGATCATCTAGCGAAGTTTTAACGCAAAAAGGGGTAAATATGAGTAAAATTAGAGAAATATGGTCTGATATACCTTTTTTTAGCAAAGAAGTTGATGCACAAGTTGAAATCAACGCTCATTATAGCGGATATTTAAAGAAGCAAAAAGCTGATATTTTAGCGTTTAAGAGGGATGAAAACCTAATTATACCCGAAAAAATCAATTATGATGGACTTTCAGGTTTATCTAATGAGGTAAAAGCTAAATTTAAGGAAATAAAGCCTAAAACAATGGGTCAGGCTTTAAGAATAGATGGTATTACCCCAGCAGCCGTATATATTTTGTTGTCACATGTCAAAAGAAAGTCTATTAAGCATATAGCTTAATGGATCAGGAAATTTTAAATTCTTATTCTAGAATCAATCACTTAAATGTTTCACGTGAAACATTTTTGGATTTTGAAAACTATATATCAATGATTCTTGATAAAAATAAAAAAATCAACATAATTAGCGAAAATACAGCATCAAAAAAGTCTATAATTGAACGCCATATTATTGATTCTGCACAAATAATTGATTTTGTTGATTTAAATAGCAATACAACCACTGATATAGGTTCAGGAGGGGGTATGCCAGGGATAATCGTAGCAATTATACTAAAAAATATGAAAAATAATATGCATGTGCACCTTTATGAAAAAAGTTACCATAAAAGCCATTTTTTAAGGGAAGTTTCAAAAAAATTAAATTTAAACACAAAGGTTTTTAAAAAAAATATTTTTGAAATAAAAAATTTAGAAACAGGAACAATAATGTCCAGAGCATTCAAACCAATGCCAGTGGTTTTGGATTTAGTATATGAAAATTTTTCAAAATATAAAAATTTAATTTTTTTTATGGGTAAGAGTGGAAAGAAAATTTTAGAAAGTTCTAAAAAAAATTGGAAGTTAGATTATATAGAAAAAAAAAGTTTAACAAGTGAAGACTCATTTTTAATAAATATTAAAAAAATTAAAAAAAAAATTAAAAAATTATAAAAAAAAAATAAATGCAAATTATTTCAGTCATAAATCAAAAGGGTGGGGTAGGAAAAACCACTACGGTGATAAATCTTGCAGCTGGTTTATCACAAATAGATAAAAAAATATTAGTAATTGACCTGGATCCCCAAGGCAACGCTACTACAGGGCTAGGATTATCTAATATGGATAGTTCAAGTGATACGATTTATGGAGTATTGAACGGAACTAAAGAGATTCGAGAAGTGATTAAAAAAACACAATTCGAAAATTTAGATATCATTACATCTAATGTAGATTTATCGGGACTTGAAGTAGAGACAGCCGATGATAGTAACAGGGCGTTTATATTAAAGACTAAATTAGTCGCATATTTAAACAATTCTAGAGGACTATATGATTATGTCTTGATCGACTGCCCACCTTCACTGAGTTTATTGACCGTAATGGCTCTAGTATCTTCTAACTCACTTCTGGTACCACTCCAGACTGAATTTTTTGCTTTAGAGGGTTTAACACAGCTAATGAAAACAATTGAAAGAATTAAAATAAGTTTAAATCCTGATTTGAAAATCAGAGGCATACTGTTAACCATGTATGACAAAAGAAATAAATTGTCGTCACAAGTAGAGAAGGAAGCTAGAGATTATTTTAGTGAAAAAGTATACTCAACCGTAATACCAAGAAATGTAAGATTGTCAGAAGCACCATCTCATGGAATGCCAGTTTTGATTTATGACAAAACATGTCCAGGAAGTAAATCATATTTCAGTTTTACTGATGAGTTTATGAGTCAAGAGACAAAAATTGGGAGCGCAGCATAATGGATAAAATCAAAAAAGGTCTGGGACGAGGTCTTTCATCTTTGATTGGAGAAACAAAAGTTGAGACACAAACAAATCAAGCATCAATTGGTGATTTGGTCCCAAATAAGTATCAACCAAGGAAAATATTTGACGAAGTAAGTTTGGAAGATCTAACCAATTCGATTAAAGAAAGAGGAATGATACAGCCCATAATTGTTAGAAATTCAAATAATGATAAATCAAAGTTTGAAATAATTGCTGGTGAGAGAAGATGGCTAGCAGCACAAAGAGCCGGTCTTCATAAAGTGCCTGTTGTTATAACAGAAGCTGATGACTTGAAATCTTTAGAATTTGCTATTGTAGAAAATGTTCAAAGGCATGATCTTAATCCTCTTGAAGAAGCACAAGGTTATAAAAGATTAATAGATGAGTTTTCTTATGATCAAGAAAAAGTATCTAAATTTATTGGTAAAAGCAGGAGTCACATAACAAATTCTTTACGACTTTTAACTCTACCAGACGAAGTAATAAAATTAGTCGAAACTCAAAAGTTAACCGCAGGTCATGCTAAAATTTTAGTGGGCCTTGAAAATGCAAGTTTTGTTGCATCAAAAATTATTGAAAAAAAACTCTCTGTCAGACAAGCAGAAAATTTTGTAAGAATTTTCAAAAATAAAAAACAAAAATCAACTAAATCTAAAGATACAAACATAATTGCTCTTGAATTATCTATATCAAATAAAATAGGATTAAGTGTAGATATTCAAAATAATCATAGAAACAAAGGTAAAATAACCTTTGAGTATAAAGATCTAGATCAATTAAATAAAATTATCGAGATAGTAAAAAAAAATTATTAAATTAGATAGCCTGATTTATTATAAAGTCAGTAGTAACATTAATTGAAATACTAGGATTTTTTTTTATTATAAATTCAATTTCACTTGTTTTGTTAACAAGTTCCTTTACTTTTTCAAAATTCAATATTTTTATTTGTTGTTTTATAATTTCTTTATCTTTCCAAAATATTGGTGGTTTATAAGAGTTTAAAGCTTTTTCAACATTTGTTCTAATATCTGGATCTAGGTAAAGTTTTAATAGTCTTTTTAATTTTGATAAAAAAATTCTTAAAATATAAACACAATCTTCCTGGTTAAAATTATTTTCATTTAAGATTTTATTAATTTTTTTTTTATTTTTTGATAAACAACTATCAATAAGTTCGCCGATATCATAATTTTCTGACAAATTAGTCAGCTTTAATATTTCGTTTGTACCAATACTTTTTCTTTTAAAGGAAAAATTTGCAATTTTTTCTAATTCAATATTTAGATTTATTCTATCTCCTTTAGCTCTTTCGGCTAATATATTTAAGTCTTGTTGAGAAATATTTATCTTTTTCTCCCTTAGGAATTTTTGAGCAACCAAACTTAATGTTTGAATATTGTCTTCGTAAAAAGGAATGCAAATGGTGATTTTTGATTTCTCAAAAAAATTTCTAATCTTTGATTTTTTATCTAATGCGCTAGCAATAAATATTATTGATATATCTTCAATATTTTTATCAATTAATTCCTCAATCAAACTGAATAGTTTATCCGTTGTCCTTTTAATTATAATTAATTTTTCATTCTCGAAAAATGATTTATTGACAAGGTTTTCCTTAAAGTTAGAAATATTCTCTAATATTTCTTTTTCTTCATAATTATAAACATTTCCAGGTAGGTTTGGCTTAAGAGTTTCTTTTATAGTTTCTTCGATTAATCCTTCATTTTTACCATAAAGTAAAAAATATTTTTTATTTTTAAGATTTATTTTTTTTATTTCAAAAAATTTAACAATCATTTAAAGGTTTAAATATACTATCGTTTCTTCTACAATTTTATTTATTAGGTTATTTTCTATTTCTCTTTGATACTCCGAAGTTTTAAATTTATCATCGTCTACATTATATAAAAAGTCTTTACTAAAAACTTTGTCTTTAATTTTCTTATTATTTGGATCTGTAATGACTAAATTTACCTCAATAAATATTTTATACGCTGTTACATGTCCTTTAGAATTCTTTGAAGCTTCAATTTTATTTTTTTTACTTTTTATTAATAATTTATTTAACGTTTTATCTGAAGTAAATTCTTCAAAAGATAATTTAGAGGATATTTTTCGACTTAAATTTTTATCTCCCTCATAATCTATTTTGTTAAATCTTAATTCAGTGTTACTTTTACCAACATAAAGTGGTTGGTACCCACATGAGTTTAATAAAATTAAAATTAAAATTAAAATTTTTTTCATTATTTTATGATGATATTAATAATTTTATTCTTAACATAAATTACTTTAAATATCTCCTTGTCTTTAAGGTACTTATCTATGAGCTTTCTATCTTTTATTTCATTTAAAATAATTTGTTCATCTGTATCTTTTTTCATATTAATAAGTCCCCTTTTTTTTCCATTAATTTGTATGACAATAATAGTTTCGTCATTCTCTATGTACTTTTTCTCAATTTCCGGCCATTTAATGGAGTCTTTGTTTTCTAATTTTTCCAAGCATTCACTAGTAATGTGTGGAATAACTGGCATCATTACGATTAATATTTTTTCGTAGTTTTTTTTTAAATTTCCAAAATTTTTTTGGTTTTCTGAAATTTTATTAAAAAAATTATATATTTCGTGAAATACTGCTACAATTACATTGTACCTAAATTTTTCTAATGCGTAGTTTATTTTTTCAATAGATTGGTTTGTAAAAACATTAATTTCATTATTTTCTTCACTTTTTTCTTCATTTAAAACACTTAAAATTTTTTCATTCATTGACCAAAATTTTTGAATGTATTTAAATGCTGAGGACATGCCATTTTCTGACCATTGAATATCTTTTTCTGGTGGACTATCAGATAATATAAACAATCTAACTGCATCAGCTCCATATTCACTAATCATTTTTTCAGGATCAATGGTATTTCTTTTTGATTTAGACATAGATTCTGAAGGACCAACAATAACTTCAGTTTTTGGATTTGTTTTTTCAAAAAATTTTTTATTATCTTCTGAAAAAACCTCATCAGGGCTTAGCCATTCGTTATTTTTATTTTTATATGTTTGATGGCAAACCATTCCTTGAGTAAACAAACCACTAAATGGCTCTTTAATTTTGGTACTTTTATTATCTAAACTAATCGCTCTCATGAAAAATCTAGAATACAATAAATGTAATATTGCGTGTTCTATTCCTCCAATATATTGATCTACTGGCATCCAATAATTTATATCTTCTGAATCAAATGCTTTTTCAGAATTATTTGCTGAACAGAACCTTAAAAAATACCAAGATGAGTCTACAAAAGTATCAAGTGTATCGGTTTCTCTTGTACATTTCTTGCCATTTATAGTTACTGTCTTCCAATCATTTTGAACATCAAGAGGATTACCTCTGGTATTTAAATCAATTTCTTCAGGTAATTTAATTGGTAGTTGGTCTTCTGGAATTTTAATTACCTCATTTTTTTCATTATAGGCAATTGGTATTGGGCACCCCCAATATCTTTGTCGAGAAATACCCCAATCTTTTAAACGATAGTTTGTTTGTTTTTTTCCTAAATTATTTTTTTCTAAATATTTAATTGTTTCAGAAATTGACTGCTCTGGGGCTGTTAAACCATTTAAAAAATCTGAATTAATTATAATACCATTCCCTACGTGAGGTTCAGTTTTTACCTCAAAATTATCGTGTTCATCTTTAGGTTTAACAACTGTTTTAATTTTTAAATTGTATTTTTTAGCAAAGTCAAAATCCCTTTGGTCATGACCAGGACAGCCAAATACTGCACCAAATCCATAATCCATTAATACAAAATTTGCAAAATATACTGGAACTTTTTCATTTTCATTTAGTGGATTTGAAGCAGTTAAATTTGTTTTAAAGCCAATTTTTTCTGCTTGTGCTATTGATTCCTCAGTTGTTCCTGTTTTGGAGCAATGTAGTTTAAACTTTTGAAATTCTTTATCATTTTCATAATATTTGCATAGTGGATGGTCAACAGATACAGCTAAAAATGAGAATCCAAATAAAGTATCGGGTCGTGTTGTGTAGCATTTGATTGATTTTATGTCGCTAGATCCATTTATTTTGAAATCAATCTCACACCCATAAGATTTACCTATCCAGTTCTTTTGCATTATTTTTACCTTTTCTGGCCAATCTTCTAAATCATTTAAATCATTTAATAATTCCTCAGAAAAGTGTGAAATTTTAAAAAACCATTGATTAAGCTTTTTTCTCTCTACGACCGCACCAGATCTCCATCCTTTTCCATCAACTACTTGTTCATTAGCAAGCACAGTGTTGTCCACAGGGTCCCAATTAACATAGCTTTCTTTTCGGTAAACTAATCCTTTATCATATAGTTCTAAAAAAAGCTTTTGTTGGTGTTTATAATATTCTTGAGAGCATGTAGATATTTCTCTATCCCAGTCAATTGAAAGACCTAACTTTTTTAATTGATCTCTCATGATAGATATGTTTTCTTCAGTCCAATCTTTTGGACTTAAGTTATTTTGTCTTGCAGCATTTTCAGCGGGCATTCCAAAAGAGTCCCAACCCATAGGATGCAATACATTATATCCTTGTAGAAGTTTGTATCTCGCTAATACATCACCAATTGTGTAATTCCTAACATGACCCATATGTATCTTTCCAGATGGGTAAGGAAACATTTCCAAGCAATAAAATTTTTTACCTTTATTTTCTTTTATAGATTTAAAAGTATTATTTTTTATCCAAGAGTTCTGCCATTTATCTTCTATAGTTTTGAAATTATATCTATCCACAATTATAATTATTGTCTGTCTTGCGGGGCTTTTATTGAATCTAGGTCTCTTTTTTTGTTTGAGCTTATTATGTCTTTTCTGTATTTTGCTGCTCTTTTTAAAATTGCAACTTTTAGTTCGTTTTCAATAGTAGGATTACTTTGTGAAACTTTGCAATTTATATTTGCATTACATTCTTTACTAAAGACAGTTATTTCTAAAGCATCGGCTCTTATTTCGTTAGATAAAAATCTTACTGAAATTTTTATTGAATCATTAACTTCATTTTGGCTATCGTTATACCAGTCAGTGATTATTAGCCCACCACCATAATCTGCTGAAGTAAGTGGCATAAAATTTAAAATATCCAAACTCGCTCTCCACATCTCATTAGATGTCGCAAAATCAAATTCACCACCTTTTTTATTATTGTTTCCCATTAAAGTGAAACCCCTACCTTCTTGAAGGTTTTTTTGAACTCTTTTTTCCGGTTCAGGTGGAAAATCTTTCGCACTTACAGGTCTATAGAAACCGCATGAATTAAGATTAACTAATATTGATAAAAGTAGTATAATTTTAAGTAAAATAATTTCAGTTTTCATAGTTTAAGATTTAATACGGAAAACCATATATACCAAGTATTTATCAAAGAATAACATTTTGTATAAAAAAATGCTGAAAATATTAACTTTTTTGAGGTATTTTTTGTTGTAAAAATACAACATTAATAGAAAAAAATTGAAAATATTGATTAATAAACCTTATATCTAGTGAATTATGGTATTTAGGGTCTGTTTATAATTATAAAACAAATAGGAGTAAATATGAACAATATAAAAAAAATTGGATTAACTGCATTAGCAGGTTCTCTAGTTGCTACTTCTGCATTTGCTGGTTCGATGAGCGTTAGCGGTTCTGCTAAAATGACTTATCAATCAAAAGGTGCTGAGCAAGTTACTGGAAACCCATGGAGTAATTCAAAAGGAATTACTTTTTCTGGTTCAGGTGAACTAGATAATGGATTCTCAGTTAGCACTAGTTACACTATGTCTAACGCTGCGTTCTCTGCAACTCATGTAACAGTTGATATGGGTGATAGCGGAACATTCAGTTTAATGAATGGAACAAGCACAGCTGGTCTAAACAAGTATAAAGATAAAATGCCAACTGCTGGTGAAGAAGTTTATGACGATGTTGATGCTACTGACCACGGTGTAGTTGGAACTGGTAACGACAACGCTTTAGGTTATGAAGTATCTATGATGGGAATGACTGCATCAGCTTCTTACCAAAGAAATGGTGTTGGAACTGATACATCTTTCGTTGTTATTGCTGATGACTTAGTTGATGGTATGCAAATTGGTGGTGGTATCGGATCTGATACTTCAACAGCTACTGTTGAACATGATCACAGCACAGTATGGGCTACATACACATCTGGTATGGCAACTGTAGGTTTACAACATTCTGCAATTGACAAACCATCAAATGACATCAACAGAATGCACTATGCAATTTCACTTGCTGTGAACGAAAACATGAGTGTATCTTATGGTGTTTCAACTGTTGAGTTTGATGAGTCAGGAAAAACTGATGAAGAAAGTTCAGGTATTTCAGCGTCTTACACAATGGGTGGTATGACATTAGCTGCTGTAATGAACAAAACTGATTCTATCGGTGGATCTTCTGGATCAGATAAATCGTTTACAGAAGTTTCATTAGCGTTTGCGTTTTAATTAAACGTATAAGAGACTATTTAAACGGCCCCTTTTTAGGGGCCGTTTTTTTTTGGAAAAAAGAAATCCCGGCAAAACCAACACAATCTGTCAAATTAAGTAATTTCAAATTTTTATTAGATATTCCACCTAGTGCTATAATTTTTTTTTGAGTTAAATTCGTCAACAATTTAAATTTATTTAAACCCAAATAATTTTTATTTTTTTTAAATATTGATGATAAAAATAAAATACTAACACCCTGTTTTTCTTTTAATTTAATTTCTTTATTATTGTGAGCTGAACCAATTATTAAAAATTTTTTTTTAATTGAAAATGAGAGATGATTTAACTCTTTATTAAATGAAGGAATATAAGCCCCATCTAAATTTAAATTAATAGCTAATTTAGTATTATTAGATAATAAAAATTTATAACCTTTTTTTTTACAGTAATTCTTTAATTTGATAATAGTGTTCAATCTATTCTTAGAATCATAATTTCTATAAATAATGCCAGTATTTATTGATTGCTTACTTATAATTTTTGTATCAAATTTATTAATAAAGTAATATTTTCTCATAACATTTATATGCATAAAACCGTCAAAAATTTATTAGATATTGAAAAAGATATTAAAGATAATTTAAATAAATCAAAGATTATTAATCATCCAAAAGTTATTGCAGTTTCAAAAACATTCAAAATTGATCAAATTTCTCCTTTAATAGAGCACGGTCATATTGATTTTGGAGAAAATAAAGTTCAGGAAGCTATTGATAAATGGACAGAAATCAAAAAAATAAATTCACAGATAAAATTACATATGATCGGAAAATTACAAACAAATAAAGTTAAATTTGCTGTTCAATTATTTGATTATATCCATTCTGTTGATAGCGTAAAACTTGCAAAAAAAATTTTAGATGAACAAACAAAAATAAACAAAAAGATAAAAATATTTTTGCAGGTCAATATTGGTGATGAAAATCAAAAATCAGGTATTAATAAAAACGATGTGAATAATTTATCGTCTTACTGTAAAGAAATCGGTCTTGATTTAATTGGCTTAATGTGTATTCCACCAATCAATATTGATCCTGAAAATTATTTTCATGAAATGAACCAATTAAATAAATCTCTGGGTTTTACCGAATTAAGTATGGGAATGTCTTCAGATTTTTCTTTGGCTGTTAAACATTTATCAACTTTTGTAAGAATTGGATCAAGTATTTTTGGTCAGAGATCTTAAAAAATTCTAATTTTTGAATTTTTTTTGATTAGTTTTAGCATTATCAGAAAATCTTTTTCTATTAGTGCAACACAACCTCTTGTAGGTTTATAATTTTTAGTTATATGAATAAAAATACAACTTCCTAAACCAGTAACGGGTTTTTTAAAGTTATATTTAATTGGTATCAAGAAGTCATATTTATGATCTTTTCTTTTTAATTTCTCATATTTTAATTTTTTATTTATTTTAATAAGTTTATTATAATTTTTTGGAAAACGAATATCATCACACCAACCCATACCACTTTTAATCTGGATACATTTAAGTGAAGTTAGTGGTTTTTTTTTTCTATCTTTTCTATAGTAAAGATTCTCGATTTCAAAAGTTCCTTTAGGTGTTTTTGTATCTCCTTCTTTTTTATTATTTGTTGACCCTTTTTTTCCAATACAGCACTTAAATTTAAATTGATCTATTTGAAGAGTGTGTTTATTTTTTATAAAAATTGTCATATTCTCTTTATTAAAGCATGCAGAATTTAATAATATATAAGTTTAATTCATTATATCATATCCTTGAAGAACTAGACTTAGATTTAAACTTTGATATCATTTTTCTAGAAAAAGAGAATTCTCTAAATGATACAATAAAAAATCTTGGTAATTATTTAATTATATCAAATAAAAAACATTTAAATATCGGTAACCAGTTTGTTTTAGACAAGATGCCAATTAATATCTTTAAATTAATTGAAAAGATAAACATTGAATTTTTAAAACTACAATTCAGTAGTCAATCTGAAGTAAAAATTAATAAGTATAATATAGATTTAAATTCAAGAGAAATGCTTAAAAACAATACCAAGCTTAAGTTGACTGAAAAAGAAATTAACACGATTACTTATTTATCAAACTCAAATAAACCAGTCAGCATTGATGAATTACAAAAAAAAGTTTGGAGTTATCAATCTGATATAGAAACACATACAGTTGAAACGCATATTTATCGTTTGAGAAAAAAAATTTTAAATGTTTTTGGTGACAATGAATTTATTCTAAGTAAAAAAAATGGTTATCAAATCAAGTAAGAAAAATCCAATAGCTAAAGATTTGTTTACAAAAAAGTATAAACCAAAAATAGTTAAACCAAAAAAAGGAAAGGGAAGTTTTAAAAGAAAGAAAAATTAAATTTCAAGTCTTGCTCCAATTTGCTGGATTACTCTCGACGACATTTCGGTACCTTTTTCAAGACAATCTTTTGTAGATAAATTATTAGTGTATCCGTGTAGAAAACCAGCGGCAAAAAGATCTCCTGCGCCTGTAAGATCAACAATTTTCAAATTTTTTTTAATATCACATTCAACAATTTCTTCGCCGTTAATTGCAATCGCTCCTTTTTCGCCCCTTGTTACAATTACTAGTTTATTGAGTTGTTTTGAAAAGTTTACAACTTCATTAAAATTTTTTGCTTCAATCAATGAAGTAATTTCTTGTTCATTGGCAAACGTTATATCAAGTTTATTTTTTACCAAATTTAAAAAATCTAGTTTATGTCTATCCACACAAAACTGATCTGAAAGTGACATAGCAACTTTGTTTGCGCAAATAATTGCTTTATCAAATGCTTTTTTTGGCTCTCCTTCGTCCCATAAATAACCTTCTAAAAAAATTATCTCACTTTTTTTTATTGCATCAGAACTAATATCATTTTCATTAATTTTTCCTGCCGTTCCTAAAAATGTACACATTGTTCTTTCAGAGTCTGGTGTAACTAATATTAAACAAGTGCCAGTTGGTAGCTCCTCTCTTTTTTTACGATAAAAATATTTTACATTTTCCTTTTTTAATCCCTCTTCATATTTACTTCCAAACTCATCATCTGAAACTTTACCTATAAAGCCCACCTCATCACCTAGTTGAGATATACCAACTATTGAGTTTGCTACAGATCCTCCAGAAACAGTTTTTTCAATTTTAAGATTTGTTAATAAATTTTTGAATTCATTTTCATCAAAAAATAACTTCATTGTACTTTTTGTAAGTTTATTTTGTTTAATAAAATTATCTTCAACTTTACAAATGACATCTACAATTGCGTTTCCTATTCCTAAAATTTTCATATTAAGCTTTTTTTGTAATAACAGGTTTTTTTCTATTTGGGTAGCAGGTAGTACATATTTTACAAGTTAAACCATAACAGTCTCTTGCTTTACAGTATTCTCTTCCGTAAAAAATTATCTGTAAGTGAAGTTTGGACCATATTTTTTTTGGAAAAATTCTCTTTAAATCTTTTTCAGTTTGAATAACATTTTTTCCGCTTGTTAAACCCCATCTTTGTGCAAGTCTGTGAATATGAGTATCAACCGCAAAAGCCGAATATCCAAAACCTTGAGACATTACTACACTAGCTGTTTTATGACCTACGCCAGGAAGATTTTCTAGTTCTTCAAAAGTTTTAGGAACCTTTCCATTATGTTTTTCCAAAACTTTTTTTGACATTAAGTAAATGCTTTTTGCTTTAACTCTAAAAATACCAATTCTTTTGATTAGTTTTTCAATTTTTTTTCTTCCTAATTTCACAAAATGTTCTGGTTTAAAATATTTTGGATATATATCTTTTGTTACATTGTTCACATTTACATCAGTACATTGAGCTGAAAGAAGAACAGAAATTAAAAGAGTAAAAGTATTTTTACTTTTTAGAGGAACTGGAGCTTTAGGATAAATTTTGTTTAAAGTTTTAATTATAATTCTTGCTTTTTGTTTTTCATTCATTATGAAAAATTAAGCAAGTCTCTCATAGAGTATAATCCAGGTCTTTTTTTCATTAACCATTTAGAAGCAGTTAAAGCACCGTCTGAGTATAGTGCTCTATCAAAAGCCTCATGGTTTAATGTAATTATTTCTTTTCCGCTTGAAAATTTTACTTCGTGTTCTCCAATAATTTCACCTTTTCTAATTGAGTTAAAATTAATTTTCTTTCCATAAGGAAATGATTTTTTATTTAAAAATTTTTTGCCAATTAAATTATATAGACTTTTATTTTTTCCATCAGCAATTCCTTTTCCAAGCATTAAGGCAGTTCCAGAGGGATAATCTTTTTTGTGTTTGTGGTGAACTTCAAATATTTTACTTAAATATTCATCATTTAATGATTTTGATGTAATCTCAGTTAAATACATTAATAAATTTACTCCTAAACTCATATTGCCAGCTTTTAAAATAGGTATTTTCTTTGAATATTTTTTAATTTGACTCTCTTGGCTCCTAGTAAATCCAGTGGTTCCAATTACTACTTTTTTTTTTAGTTTCGAGGCTATTTTCAGAATTTCTAAAGTACAATTAGGAACAGTAAAATCAATAACTACATCAGTTTTTTTTAAAGCTTTATCAGAATTTAATTCTGGCTTAATCCCATTTATTTTTTTATTAATTATAGAGCTCTCTGTAAGTGCAACTAATTTAAAATTTTTATTTTTTTTTGATGATTTTATCAGTTGTTTTCCCATTCTACCCATACAACCTGAAATCAATAAATTAATTTTTTTCATATTTTTACAAATAACCTAATTCTATCATTTCACTTTTAAATTTTAAATTTATTTCACTTACAATCTCGTCGTTTAACATAGTTTTCCAATCATTTTTCGGTCCTAAGTTAAAAAATTTTGTTTCTTTGTCATATTCGTTAAAATATCCTTTTTTTTCGAGTTTTTGAAGCTCATCGAAAGATGTTGATTTTATAGCATTATCAATTTTTGATTTATCAAATTTACATTTCATTAATTTCTCCAAATATTCTGTGATTTTATAAAATTGTTCATTTGGATCAGCGATTAAATCCTCGTATTTTATTAATAAATAATTCTGTATTTTATTTTTCCAAGACAAGTAATTTACTCTCCAGGAACTAATGAGTGTTGGTACTTTACTTAAAAGATTTTTATTATTTTCATCGAAGTTAAAGCCTACCCAGTTCTTTTCATTTAGAATAAATTTTTTAGCTTCATCAAAGTCATTAAGCATAAAATGATTTTTTAATGATACTAAAACAGTTCTAGGGTCTCTAACAATATAGATCACTCCCAGGGAATTAGAGTTATCTGTAAATGAATAGTTTTTTATTTTACAATTTACATGATGAGTTTTAAATAATTTTATTCTATTATCCAAATTTATATAATCTTGAATATCTTTCCAATTACTATAAATTTCACTAATTTTTTGAAAATCTTTAACAAATTTTTTAAAATGCTCTCTATTTGGAAATTGAGAAATTTTCTCAAGTTTTGAAAAATCATTTATACCATCTTCGCTATATAGTATATTTGAAAGAAAGGTTCTTACCCAAGTATTTCCACTCTTAGGATATGAAGCAATCCAGATAATCATTAGGTATTATTAAATTTTATATATTATTATGATTTAATTCATACTACTTTATATAAAATATAAATAAAGCTACTAATAACTGTTACCGCACCAATAAAAATAGATGTAATTGTAATTAATTCTTCCAGAAATCTTTTGCTTTTTGAAAAAATTTTTTAATACTTGGATTTGACTTATCGTTTTCAATTTTTCTAAATTGTTCCAGCAATTCTTTTTGTTTTTTATTTAAGTATACAGGAACTTCTGTTTTTACTTGAACATATAAATCACCAAAATCTCCTCTTTTCATAAATGGCATTCCTTTACCTTTTAACCTGAATTGTTTACCATTCTGAGTTCCGTCTGGGATTTTTATTTTTGCTTTTCCACCGTCTATAGTTGGAATTTCGATAGTTGTTCCTAAAGCAGCGTCAGCTAGTGATAGAGGAAATTCAAAAAATAAATTTTCATCCGATCTTTTAAATAAATCATGAGAGTGAACATTAATAAATAAATATAGATCACCTGTTGCTCCACCTCTACTTCCAGCCTCACCTTTTCCTGCCAGTCTAATTCTTGTTCCGTCATCAACACCCTTAGGAATGGTCACTGAAATTTTCTTAGATGTTTGTTTCTTACCTTGACCGTTGCAATCAGTACAAGGGTTTGTTATTTCTTCACCATTTCCATTACATTGAGGACATGTTTGTTGAACAGTAAAGAAGCCTTGATTTGATCTTATTCTACCATTACCTCCACAATATGAGCATCTGTCTGGTGAATAGCCTGGTTTAGAGCCATTTCCTTTACAAGTACCACACTGTTCTGATGTTGAAAACTTTATGTCTTGTTTTTTTCCATTATAAGCTTCCTCGAGAGTGATTGATAAATCATATCTTAAGTCTGAACCTCTGTTATTTGATCGTCTATTTCTTGATCTTCCACCACCACCGAAATCTCCAAAAAAATCCTCAAATATATCTGAAAAATCTGTACCGCCAAAGCCACCAAAACCCCCACCTGATCTTCCCCCACCATTTTCAAATGCTGCATGACCAAAGTTATCGTAATTTTGTTTCTTTTCTTTGTCTGAAAGTATTCCGTAAGCTTCACTAGCTTCTTTAAATTTCTCTTCAGCCTTAGAGTCACCAGGATTTTTATCTGGATGATATTTAACAGCTAATTTTCGGTATGCGGATTTTAATTCTTCAGGACTTGCGCTTTTATTAACGCCTAGGACATCGTAATAGTCTCTTTTAGCCATCAAATTACCCCAGACAATTAAATGTCAGTTTAAGCGCTTTTTTCTTTATTTTCGTCCTTTACTTCTTCGAAATCAGCATCAACAACATTTTCGTCTTTTTTACCTGCATCATCTCCACCATCATCTTTTCCAGATTCAGGTTTTGCACTTTGTTGTGATTTGTAGATTGCTTCACCAAGTTTCATTGAAGCTTGAACTAAAGCCTCAGTTTTTTTCTTAAGATCTTCAATATCTTCCCCTTTTAAAGCTTCTTTTACAGCAGAAGATGCATCTTCAATTACTTTTTTCTCTGCATCAGAAATTTTTGATCCATGCTCTTTTAAATTTTTATCAGTTGAATGAATTAAAGTATCTGCTTGGTTTCTAACATCAACCGACTCTCTTTTCTTTTTATCAGCTTCTTTATTGGCTTCAGCGTCTTTTACCATCTTTTCAATTTCTTCATCACTTAATCCACCTGAAGCTTGAATTTGAATTTTTTGTTCTTTACCGGTTCCCTTGTCTTTTGCAGAAACATTTACGATACCATTAGCGTCAATATCAAATGTAACTTCAATTTGAGGCACTCCTCTTGGTGCTGGCGCAATACCTATTAATTCAAAATTTCCTAAAGCTTTATTATCAGCTGCCATTTCTCTTTCACCCTGAAGAACTCTAATAGACACAGCTGGCTGATTATCTTCAGCAGTTGAAAATACCTGGCTTTTTTTAGTTGGTATTGTTGTGTTTTTATCAATTAATTTTGTGGAAACCCCACCAAGTGTTTCGATACCAAGTGATAATGGAGTTACATCTAATAAAAGTACATCTTTAACATCACCTTGTAAAACACCTGCTTGAATAGCTGCTCCCATTGCAACTACCTCATCCGGGTTTACGCTCTTATTAGGATCTTTTCCAAAGAAGTTTTTAACTTCCTCAATTACTTTTGGCATTCTAGTCATACCACCAACCATAACTACTTCATCAATTTCACTTGCAGTAATTCCAGCATCTTTTAAAGCAGTTTTACAAGGGGGTACAGTTCTAGCAATTAAGTCTTCAACTAAAGCTTCAAGTTTTGCTCTAGTCATTTTTAAATTAATATGTTTTGGTCCTGTTTTATCTGCTGTAATAAAAGGTAAATTTATATCCGTTTGTTCAGCAGAAGATAATTCTATTTTTGCTTTTTCTGCAGCCTCTTTTAATCTTTGTAAAGCAAGTTTATCTGACTTAAGATCAATTCCATTATCTTTTTTAAATTCAGAAACTAAATAATTAACAACAGCATTATCAAAATCTTCACCACCTAAAAAAGTATCACCATTGGTTGATTTAACTTCAAATACACCATCACCCAATTCTAAGATAGATACATCAAATGTTCCTCCACCTAAATCATATACAGCAATTTTTTTATTTTGTTTTTTATCTAAACCATAAGCTAGAGATGCAGCTGTTGGTTCATTAATAATTCTTAAAACTTCTAATCCAGCAATTTTTCCTGCATCTTTTGTTGCTTGTCTTTGTGCATCATTAAAGTATGCGGGTACTGTAATCACTGCTTTTGTTACAGCTTGACCTAAATATTTTTCTGCTGTTTCTTTCATTTTTTGTAAAATGAAAGCAGATATTTGTGAAGGTGAATATTTTTCACCTTTAGCTTCAATCCAAGCATCACCTTTTTCAGAATTAACTATTTTAAAAGGCGCAGCTTCCACATCTTTTTTAACTGTTGGGTCATCAAAATTTCTTCCAATTAATCTTTTAACAGCGAAGATGGTATTTTCTGGATTTGTAACAGCCTGTCTTTTAGCCGGTTGCCCAATTAATTTTTCATTTTCATCTGTAAATGCTACAACAGATGGAGTAGTTCTTGCTCCCTCAGCATTTTCTAATACTTTGGCTTGTGTTCCTTCCATAATGGCAACACATGAATTTGTTGTTCCAAGGTCTATTCCAATAATTTTACTCATAATTTAATATCTCTCTTTCGTCATATAGGGTTTAAATGTAAAACTACAAGTTGATCTCATAATTATTTATTTTTTGAATTTTCCTGATTTTCCTCAGTTTTTTCCTCTTTAGTTGTAACTTTTTTTGACACTCCTACTAATGATGGTCTTAGTAATCTGTCCTTTATAGTAAAACCTTTTTGAATTTCCTGGATTATTGTTCCAGGTTCTTTCGTATCATCTTCTATTTCCATCATTGCTTGATGAAAGTTTGGATCTAGTTTTTTGTTATGGCAATCAATTGGTTTAATGTTATTTTTTTCAAATATTGAGATTAGATCTTTTTTAATAATATCTAAATGTTCTAGCGTCTTTTTTAATGCTTCAGTTTCTTTTAATTTATCGTCACTTTCAAGAACCTGTTTTGATCTATCCAAGTTATCAATTAAATTTAATGCTTCTTTGGCAAAACTATAGCCACCATATTCAAAAGCATCTTCTTTTTCTTTTTCAAATCTTCTTCTTTGATTTTCCATCTCAGCAAAAGTTCTCGTCACTTTATCTTCCAGTTCAGCAATTTTTTCTTCTGGAGTTGGCTCTTTAACTTCTTCTTTAGTTTCTTTGTCTGTTTCTTGTTTATTTTCTTCGGCTAAATTTTCTTCAGGTTTCTCTTTTTCTTTTACAGTTTCTTGGTTTTGATCTGCATAAGTGCTATTTTGGTTTTCCTCTTTTTCCATAAGCTCTTATATGGTAAGCATTTTCTTAATTTCTAGATGTATAAACAAAAAATTAATAAATTACTTATTGGTACTAATAACAGTGGTAAATTACGTGAAATCAAGAGTTTATTGCCAAAAAACATTAAAATTTATTCTACATCATGGTTTAATCTAAAAAGCCCAGTTGAAAATGGAAAGACATTTAAAGAAAATTCATTAATTAAATCAAAATATTTTTCAAAAAAAACAGGGTTAATTTGTTTGGCTGATGACTCGGGTCTAGAGATAGATTTTTTAGATAAAAGTCCTGGAATTTATTCCGCAAGGTGGGGAGGAAAGGGTGGAGATTTTAGTAAAGCTATTAGAAAAGTTTATAGAGAGCTTAATAAAAAAGATAAAAATTGGAAAAATAAAAAAATTAAAGCAAGATTTATTTGCGCTTTGTCTATTTCATATTTAAATCAAAAAATTGCATGTGTATTAGGAAAAGTCGAGGGTCATATTTCTGACAAACCAAGAGGTAAAAATGGATTTGGATATGATCCAATTTTTATACCTTTAAAAAAAAGAAAAACTTTTGGTGAAATAAAGCCGTCTCAAAAATATAAGATGGATCATAGATTTCAGGCTTTTAAAAAAATTAAAAAATTTCTATAAGTTTTTGATCTTCAATTTTATAAAAATTTAATCTGTGATTAATTTTATTATTTTTGATATCAAAAATTCCTATTTTTCCTTTGAATGAATTTTTTCTCTTAAAAATTTTATTTAAGCTATCTTTATTTGAGTTTAGGGATAAATAATAAACTAAGCCAACAAGGTCATAACTCAATAAAGATAAATGAGTAGGATCTTCATTAAATGCGTTAAAGTATTTTATTTTGTAGCTATCAAAATTTTCTTTATTTATTGATGGGTAATATAATGGCTGGATATCAGTTTCGTTTAATAGACTTTCGTCAAACCATTGATTTAAAGTTATAAAATATTTATTTTTAGGAAGAACGTCAGTATATAAAAGTGATGTAGATACACTTTTTAGACTTTCATCAAAATCTGCAATTACAACAGCATCAAAATTTAAACCACCTAAGGTGTATCTTTTTTCAAGTCTTTTTACTTTTTTTTCTTTATTCGGATCATTTGAATTTTTAATCCTTTTTATTTCATCCTCTAAATTTTGCTTTCTTATTCTGTAGTTTGTAATTTCTTCTATTTGTTTTGTCAGTTTTGTAGGTTCTGTATTATATTCATAATCTTTATAAATTTTAATTTTTGAATTTTTCATTCCTCTTTTAACTTCAAATTCATAATCTTGGATTGGTGTTAAAAAAATAGTTCTTTGTATTTGATTTGTTTCTAAAAATTTTTTTATTGTATTAAATTGTGATGTAGAATTAATTCCAGCAGAGATTACATTTTTTGGAAGATCTAAAGTTTTATTTGTTAATGATAAAAAAGTTAATTCCTTCATTTCATCTAAATAAGTTAAACTTTCATAAAATACTGGACCGATAACAAGATTTATACCTATTTCACTTAACTCAAATGCTGATTTTAAAGTTTGGTTAGCTTTAGTTGCTGTATCTTTTGGATAGATTTCTATAATATCATTATCTATATCTTTGACAGCTAATCCAACTGCTTTAATGATTGACTCTCCAATCTCTTTATTTTCTCCTGTCATAGGTACCAATAATCCTATTTTAATTTTTTCTTGAGCATTAACGTTTGGAAAAAACAGAAAGTAAAAACTTAAAAAAATAAAATAAATAATTTTAATTAATTTGATCATTTTAATGCTAGTATAATATTTTTTAAGCTAAATTATGATTATAAAGCCACAATTTAAATTAAAAGAATATGAAAATGGCCTTTATCTGGTATCAACTCCTTTAGGAAATCTAAAAGATATAACCTTAAGAGCAATTGAAGTTTTACAGCAATCTCATTATATTTTATGCGAAGATACTCGCGTTTCAAAAAATCTTTTAGATAAATATCAAGTAAAATCAAAATTAATTTCAAATCATAAATTTAATGAGAAAAAAAATTTAATTAAAATTATCGAATATCTTAAATCTGGAAAAATAATTTCTTTGATATCCGATGCTGGTACACCCAGTATTTCTGATCCAGGTTCAATTTTAGTAAATGAATGTATTAAGAGTGAGATAAAAATATTTCCTATTCCTGGACCTTCAGCTGTTGCTGTAGCTGTTTCAATCAGTGGATTTTCTGATAAATTTTTATTTTGTGGTTTTTTTCCAGACAAAAAACAGGAATTATCTAACGAATTAAAAAAACTTTCAGAATTTGAGAATTCTTTAGTTTTTTTTATTTCTCCTAAAAAAATTAATAAAATCATACCTGAAATAAAAAAGAATTTTAATGGAAGAAAGATAATTTTTTGTAGGGAAATATCAAAAATGTACGAGGAATTCATTAGAAAAAATGTAGATGAATTAGAATTATTTGAAAAAGAACCAAAAGGTGAACTCACAGTTGTTATTTCTGAAAGAAAAATAAACAAAAATATCTCTAAAAAATTAACTGAATCAGATATGAATATAATAAAAAAAATGATTAATAAATTGTCTACTAAAGAAATTACAGATATTTTAAGTCAAATCAGCAATGTGTCAAAAAAAGAGATATATAATTATTGTTTAGAATTAAAAAATGAAAAATAGATTATTAATTTTTATTTTAATTAGTTTTATTTTAGCTGGATGCGCTGGTGTTGGTTCTAAAGGTCTTTTTGGAACTGGTGTTTCTGTTGCTTTAGACCCAAGAACCGTAGGTACCCAAATAGATGATTCAATAATGCAGAAAACAATAAGTGCAAAAATTTTAAGTAGAGATAAAAAATATATTCTTTCAGTTAAAACAAAAGTCCTAGATGGTAGAATTTTTATAACTGGAAAAGTAGATAATCCAGAGGAAAAATTAATTATCACTAAATTAGCATGGGAAACAAAAGGTGCTCGTTCGGTGAGGAATGATATAAAAATTAAAGAGGAATTTAAATTTAAACAATCTGCTAAAGATGTTTTAATTACATCACAGCTTAGAACAGCTTTAATTTTAAACAAAAATATTAAGTCTACTAATTATCAAATCGACACGTATAAAAAAAAAATTTATGTTTATGGTATTGCACTTACAATTGAGGAAAAAGATTTAGTTATAAGTGAGGCTACAGAAATACTTGATGTAGAGGATGTAATTGCGAGTATTATTCTTGTTGAAGATTTAAGAATTCAAAGAGAATAATTATTTTTTGTAATCAATTACTTGAGAAGAATAAGCAGCAATTGATGCCAAGTTAAGTATTTCAGAAGTTGATGATCTTAAAGGTGCAATTTCTATTGGAAGTCCAAGTCCAATTAATAATGGTCCAATAACTTTTGTTTCACCAATTGTCTTCATTAGCTTATATGAAATTGCTGCACTATGCTGTCCTGGCATTATCAAAATATTTGCTTTACCAACAATTTTTGCAAAAGGATAAAGTTCCTCATACTCTGGATTAAGTGCAACATCTGGCTGCATATCTCCGTCAAATTCAAAATCAACTTTTTTTTCCTTTAATATTTCAACTGCGTTTCGAATATGTTTTGTTCTACTCGTAAGAGGTTGTCCAAATGTAGAGTGGGATACAAAAGCAACTTTAGGATCAAATCCAAAAAGTCTAACAACCCTTGCTGTGGATATTGCTATTTCAGCCATTTGTTCAGATGTGGGATATTCATGAACACTTGTATCGCCAACAAAAATAGTTCTCCCTTTATGAACGATCATATTTAATCCAAACATAATTTCACCTTTTCTAACATCAACAACCTGCTTAATTTTTTCGAATGAAGCCCCAAAACGTCTTGTATTGCCTGTTACAGCACCATCAGCATCGCCACATGCAACCATACTAGTAGCCCAAACAACTCTGTCATTTCTGATCATTCGGTCACAATCTCGTTCTAATAATCCTTGCTCTCTTTGTAATTTTTCAAATAAATGTTTAACGTATCTTTTTCTCTTTTCCTCATCTTTTGAATTAACAATTTCAATGTCAAAATTTTCACTATAGCCAATATTTTTAATTTGTTCTTTAATTTTACTTTCTTTACCAACCAGGATTGGAATCCCTAACTTTGAATTTTTAAAAGCTATAGCAGCTTTTAAAGTATTTTCATCTTCACCATCTGCAAAAACAATTCTTTTCTGATTTTTCTTAATAAATGAGTTAATACCTTGCATGATGGTTACTGTTGGGTCTAGTCTTTGTTTTAGTTGATCTTTATAAACATCAAAATCATCTATATTTTTTCTAGCTACTCCACTATCTATAGCTGCTTTTGCTACAGCTGCTGGTATCACACTAATTAATCTTGGATCAAATGTTGATGGAATAATATAATCTTTTCCATAATGAGGTCTTTCTCCACCCATTGCTGCAACCACTTCATCAGGAACATCTTCTCTTGCAAGCTTAGCTATTGTATTAGCTGCAGCAACTTTCATTTCTTCATTTATCGTTTTGGATCTCACATCTAAAGCTCCTCGAAAAATGTAAGGAAATCCAATTAAATTATTTACTTGATTGGGATAATCTGATCTCCCTGTTGCAACAATTGCATCATTTCTTACCTCACTAATTTCCTCTGGAGTAATTTCTGGATCAGGATTAGCACAAGCAAATATAATTGGATTTTTTGCCATAGATTTAACCATCTCTTTTTTTAAAACACCTTTTGCAGACAATCCTAAAAAAACATCTGCACCTTTAATAGCATCCTTTAAAGTTCTATGTTTAGTTTTAACTGCATATCTGGATTTCCATTGATCAATTCCCTCGGTTCTTCCTTCGTAAATAACACCATTTCTGTCTAGCATTATTATATTTTCAGATTTTACTCCTGAGTTTTTAAATAGCTCAGTACAAGCTTGTGCTGATGCTCCAGCACCATTAACTACAACTTTAATTTTTTTTATTGATTTACCACAAATATCTAAGGCATTAATTAATGCTGCTGTAGTTATAATTGCTGTTCCATGTTGGTCATCATGAAAAACTGGAATATCCAAAATTTCTTTTAATTTCTGTTCTATTAAAAAACAATCTGGGGCTGCTATGTCTTCTAAATTTATTCCACCAAAGCTAGGTGCAAAATTTTTAATTGAATTTATGATTTCGTCAGTATCTTTACAATCAATCTCTAAATCGATCGAATCGATATCTGCAAACCTTTTAAATAATACAGCCTTTCCTTCCATTACAGGCTTTGATGCAAGAGCTCCTAAATTTCCCATTCCTAATATTGCTGAACCATTACTTATTACAGCAACAAGGTTTCCTTTACTTGTGTAATCATAAGCTGCTTCTGGGTTTTCACTTATTTTTTTTACAGGAGCAGCAACTCCTGGAGAATATGCTAAAGCTAAATCACGCTTAGTTGTCATATTTTTTGAAGAAATAATCTCAATCTTGCCTGGTTTTTTGTCTTTATGAAAATCTAAAGCTTCTTTATCTGTGTAATGATCGATTTTTGTTTTTTTCATTTATGATAACAATATGTGTACAATTGGGGTAAAATTAAGACTAATATGATTTATGAACTTACTTAAGTCAACTGGTACATTTAGTTTCTATACTATCATTAGTAGATTACTCGGTTATTTAAGAGATATTTTAATAGCAATTTTTCTAGGAACAGGGATGTTGGCTGATGCCTTTTTTGTAGCATTTAGGATTCCAAATACTTTTCGAAGATTATTTGCCGAAGGCACTTTTAATGCAGCATTCGTTCCAAGTTATTCATCAGAAATTATTAAGGGAAAAAAACAATCAAACAAATTTGCTAACGATATTTTTAATCTCCTTTTTTTAGGGTTGCTATTTTTAACAATAATAATTGAAATTTTTATGCCCGCATTTGTTTCAATTATTGCCCCAGGATTTGTGGGTGATTTAGAAAAAATGGAGCTAGCAATTAATTTAACAAGAATTACTTTTCCTTTTTTATTTTTTATTTGTTTGGCCTCATTTTTTTCTGCAATCTTAAATTCACATAATAAATTTGCAGCTGCTGCTGCAGCTCCAATAATATTGAATATTGTTTTAATTTTAATATTAATTTTTTCAAAAAATCTAGGTGATCAGCTAGTATATTATTTATCTTATGGTGTTTCTCTAGCTGGTTTTTTACAATTAATTTTTTTATATAAATATGTATCAAAATATTACTCACTTAAATTTAGTTTTGAATTAAAAGTAAGTAACAAAGTTAAATTTTTTTTTAAAAAACTTTTACCAAGTATTTTTTCATCTGGTGTCACTCAAATTAATATTTTAATTGGTACAATAATTGCATCATTTCAAGCAAGTGCAGTTTCTTACTTATATTATGCTGATAGAATTTATCAAATTAACTTAGCAATAGCTGGTATAGCGATAGGCGTTGTAATACTTCCACAGCTTTCAAAACATATTCAATCCAGAAAAAAAAATAAGATTTTGCTTATACAAAATAAAGCTCTTGAATTAAGTTTATTTTTAAGTCTCCCAGCAACTATCGCTTTAATCATAGGATCAGAACAAATCATTTCAGCTTTATTTGGATATGGGTCTTTTAATGAAAATTCAGTGAAAAATTCAAGTTTAGCATTATATTATTTTGCATTAGGGCTCCCTGCTTTTGCATTGATAAAAGTATTTTCAAGTTTTTTCTTTGCAAACCATGATACCACAACTCCATTTTATATTTCTTTAATATCAGTATTACTTAATATTTTTATTAGTGTTTATTATTTTAGTGAAATTGGTTTTATAATTATTCCAATAGCCACATCTATTTCATCCTGGTTTAATTCAATATTATTATTTTTATTATTAAAAAATCGACAATTATTTTATTTTAACCAAATATTTCTTATTAAATTTATTAAAATAATTTTTGCATCAATTATGATGGGTTTATTTTTTAATTTTATGTTAAATTTTTTCCAAAATGAATTGGTATTTAATCAATCAATAAAATCTTTATATTTAATTTTATCTGTTATATTAGGATTATTGTTTTATTTAATTGTGTGTTATTTCATCAAAGCTTTTCAAATGAATGATATTAAATTAAAGTATTAATTTTATGAGTAAAAAAATATTCTCTGGTGTTCAGCCTACAGGTAATCTTCATCTTGGAAATTATTTAGGTGCCATAAAAAACTTTGTAGACCTAAACAACGACAAAGATAACAAATGTATTTTTTGTGTAGTTGATCTACACGCAATTACAGTAAGGCAAGATCCCGAAAAATTAAAAAATAATATCCGGGAAACTGTTGCAACTTTTATAGCAAGTGGAATAGATCCAAAAAAAAGTATAATTTTTAATCAATCTAGAGTGGCTGCTCATGCAGAAGGAGCATGGATTTTAAGCTGTGTTGCTAGAATGGGTTGGTTAAATAGAATGACCCAATTCAAAGAGAAAGCCGGTAAAGATAAGGAGAAAGCTAGTATTGGATTATATTCTTATCCGGTTCTTATGGCAGCTGATATTCTATTATACGATGCCACTCATGTTCCTGTAGGTGATGATCAAAAACAACATTTAGAGTTGTGTAGAGATATAGCCCAAAAATTTAATAATGATTTTGATGTAGAAAATTTTCTTCAAGTTCCAGAACCTCTAATTCAAAAAGAATTTTCAAGAATAATGAGTTTAAAAGATGGTTCAAAAAAAATGAGTAAATCAGAATTATCAGATTTAAGTCGAATAAATTTAACAGACAATAAAGATGAAATAATAAACAAAATCAAAAAAGCAAAAACAGATCCTTTGCCTATGCCGCAAGATATAAAGGAACTTGATGAAAGACTAGAGGCAAAGAACCTTTTAGGAATTTATTCAAGCTTGACTAACTCAAAATTAGAAAATTCAATTAAAAATTTTTCAGGTAAAAATTTTTCAGAATTTAAGGAACAATTAGCTGAAGAACTCGTTAATAAAATTGAACCTATTTCTAATGAGATAAAAAAACTTTTAGAAGATAAAAAATTTCTTGATGAAATTCTTCTAGATGGAGTTGAAAAAGCTAATATGATTGCTTCTAAAAAGATTGAAAGAATTAAAGAAATAGTAGGTTTTTAATAAAAATTTATTATCAAGTTTTAATTTTCAAAATATTCACTATATATAATTTATGTTCGTGCAAACAGAAGCAACACCAAATCCAAATTCTTTGAAATTTCTTCCTGGGAAGAAAGTCTCAAATAGTGGTCCTTATGAAATTACAAATAAAGAAGATATGAAAAACGAATTGGTGAGAAATATTTTATCAATAAATGGTGTTGAGGGCATTTTTTTAGGTCAAGATTTTATTTCAGTAAATAAGAACGAAAACACTAAGTGGGATGAAATAAAACATATCGTAATTTCTCTAATAAATGATTTTTACGCAGATGGTAAAGAGTTTGTAATTGACGAAAATATAAAAGAAGAGGATTTGGATTTAAGCGAAATTGAGTCAAAAATTGTAAAAATTTTAGAAGAAAAAATAAGACCCGCTGTTGCTAGAGACGGCGGGGATATAAAATTTAAAGAGTTTAAAGACGGTGTTGTGAAGGTACAATTGCAAGGGAGTTGTTCAGGTTGTCCTAGTTCAACTATGACTTTAAAACAAGGTGTTCAAAATCTTTTATGTCATTATTTACCAGAGGTAAAAGAGGTTGTTGCTATACAATAATTAATTATGAGAAAATTTAAAGAATTAGGTTTTATAAAAAATAAAAGCTTTAATATAGTTTCTAGATTTTTCTTAAGTTCTTTTATTGTGATTTCATTCTTTTATGTAGCCCCTATATTTATTAATTTTGCTGATAAAAATTTTAATAATAAAGAATTTACAAATAATTCAAAAAATATTTTAAATAATACTTTAAACAAAGATGAACTAATAGAAGAAGATACGACAGCAGAAGCTGATGAGAGAGATTTATTATATGATATTTTAGAGGAAAATAATTCTGAAATTAATCTAGTCAGATACACAACATCTGAGATTGAGTCATTGTTTAAAGAGGTGAATTATAATTTAAAAGATGTAAGAGATTCAAAACTAGTAAAACCAATAGATATTGGTCTTTTGCCAAACGAAATTAAAAACATTGGAAGTACTAAAAAAAGGAAAGATATTTTTATAAAAATTGTTCTACCATTAATAGTAAAGGAAAATAACAAAATTAGAGTAGACAGAAAAAGATTATTCATAATTTTAAATAAAAATAGCAACACTGATATTGAAAAAAAATGGTTAGAAAAAAAGTATAAACAATACGGTGTAAGAAAAAATGATTTATCTACTTTGAAAGTAAGAATGGATGAAATACCAGTATCATTAGCAATAGCTCAAGCTGCTAAAGAAACTGGCTGGGGTACTTCAAGATTTGCTTTAAAGGGAAATGCTTTATTTGGACAATGGACTTGGTCTGGAGAAGGATTGAAACCTAAAAATGCTGATGAAGGTAAAGATCATAAAGTTATGAAATTTCATAGCTTACAATTATCTGTAAGAGCATATTTAAGAAATTTAAATACACACTCAACGTATAAAAATTTAAGAAAAGCGAGAACAAAACTTAGAAATCAAAATAAACCTTTGGATAGTATAATTTTGTCTAAACATTTAGATAAATATGCAGAAACAGGAAGCCAATATATAGAGGTTTTACAAAAAATTATTGAACAAAATAACTTAAAAGATTTTGATGAGGCGAGATTGTTGCCTTCAAGTAAAGATTTAGAAAGTTTAATTTAATTTTTATTTTCTTTTATAGGGAATTGAACACCAAACCATCTCCATTTTCCATTATCATTCAGAGAACAATTAATTCTTCCTCTTCTTGGTTTGAATGGTTCTCTAAATTCAATTGTTAAAGAGTTATTTGAAAATATAGTTTTTGATTTTTCCCAAATATCTCCTTCATTAGAATAACAATTGATATTAGATAAATTTTTTTGTTCCTTGAAAAATTCAACTCTAAAATTTGGTGGGTTTGTGTTTTCGAATAATTGCTTTTCCTCAGGAAGTATTCTTTTATATTCAAGCGGAAAATAATTTATTATTGATCTAAATCTTTTTAATTCTCCATATTTTTCATTAATTGGAAATCTAGGTAATTCAAATTTATCTTTATTTAAATCAATTACACCAGAATGTTGACCAAAAGCATATTTGAAATTTTTAGATATATAATCTTTCATAAACTTAGAGTATTCACCAAATGGATACGAAAATAGACTAGGTACGTAACCAAGTTCTCTTAGAAAAATTTTATTAGCTGTTTCAATATCTAATATAAAATCTTCATTGTTTACATCTATAAGATATTCATGGGTATGAGAATGGTGCCCTATGTATACAAAATCATTACTCTCAATTTCCTTAATTTGCTCCCAAGTCATATAACCTCTTTTTCCTACTGGCTCAGTCGAAACAAATAAAATAAATGGGATTTTATTTTCTTTTAGATAAGGCCATGCTTCGGTATAAAAAGACTCAAAGGCATCATCTATAGTTATTAAAATCTCTTTTTTTGATTTTGGTATATTAAATTTTTCCTTAAAATTATTTGGATTATGAAAATCAAATTTTGATTTTCTAATAATATCTATATGTTTCCTAAATATTTCCATTTTAATATTAGTTGAAGGGTATTTGTTTTCGTTAAAACGGTGATACATTATTGACAGAATCCCCTCATCATTAGAATAATATTTGATATTATTTTCATCTGATTTAGAACTTATATTAGAAAATAAAATTATTATGAATAAACTGATAATTGACGTAGCTAGTGAAAAAATTTTTTTAATGATCATTACTAATAATGATATTTATAATATTACTAAAGAGAATACTAAAATTAATTATGAAAAATTAACTTTAATTATTAATGATTTTTTAAATTCCCATCAATTAAAGCTTAAAGATATAAATACAATTTACTTAAATAGCGGTCCAGGAAGCTTTGCAGGAATTAGAAATTCGCTATCTATAGTCAAAGCATTTAATTTAACTAATAATATCGATTACTATTGTTACAGCATTCGAGATTTTAAAGGTGAAAAAGATATAAAATATGAGAATATCCCTGATTTATGCGATAAATATAATATTAAAAAAAATTTGATTAACCCTATTTATTTAAGTTAAAATTATTTTATGTCAGAAACAATAGAGCAAAAATGTATAGCAAAAGGTGTTAAATTAACTGACCAAAGAAGAGTAATTGCACAAGTAATGTCGGAGTCTACTGACCACCCGGATGTGGATGAGCTTTATAATAGAGTATCTAAAATTGATCCAAAAATAAGTATTGCAACCGTTTATAGAACGGTAAAACTATTTGAAGAGTCTGGAATATTAACAAAGCATGAGTTTAAGGGTGGAAAAGCTAGATACGAAGAGTTAAATGAAGGTCATCATGATCATTTAATTGATGTGAAAACTGGTGAAATTATCGAATTTGTAGATGAAGAAATTGAAAAGCTTCAAAAAAAAGTTGCAGAAAAATATGGATATACACTAGTGGACCATAAATTAGAATTATATGGGGTTAAGAAAAAATCCCAATAATATGAATCAGAAAATATTTATCAAAACTTTCGGGTGTCAAATGAATGAGTATGACTCAAATAGAATTTTTGATTCAGTTAAAAAAATTGGTTATGAAAAAACAGAAAAATATGAAGAAGCAAATTGTTATCTCTTAAATACATGTCATATTAGAGACAAAGCAAAAGAAAAAGTTTATCATGAAATAGGTAGAGTAAAAAAAATTTTTAGATCTAAAAAAAAACCACTAGTAATTATTGCTGGCTGCGTTGCTCAAGCAGAAAATCAGGAAATGCTTAAAAGAGAACCTTACATTGATTTAGTAATTGGTCCTCAAGCTTATCATAAAATTAATGATACAATTTTAAATTATATTAAAAAAAATAAAAAGATTGAGGAAACTGAATTTGATGCAGTTTCTAAATTTAAATATTTGAGCAAAATAAAAAATGAAGCTGGAAAAGTATCATCTTTCTTAACTATTCAGGAAGGATGCGATAAGTTTTGTCATTTTTGTGTAGTACCATATACAAGAGGGCCAGAATATTCTAGACCATTCAAACAAATTTTGGATGAAGCAAAATATTTAGCTGATAATGGTGCAAAAGAAATAATTTTACTTGGTCAAAATGTAAATGCTTATGATAATGAAGGATACAGGCTATCAGACTTAATACTTTATATTGAAAAAATATCTGAAATTAAAAGAGTTAGATACACAACATCTCACCCAAAAGATATGACTGAGGATTTAATTGAAGTTTATAAAACTTCTAAAAAGTTAATGCCACTTGTGCATTTACCTGTTCAAAGTGGATCTAATAAAGTTTTAAACTCAATGAATAGAAAACATACTATTGAGGAATATTTAAATACTTTTGATAAATTAAAAGAAATTAATCCAAATATAGAATTTTCAAGTGATTTTATCATAGGTTATCCTGGTGAAGAAGATCAGGATTTTAAAGATACCTTTAATTTAATTGAAAAGGTTAAATTTATTAACTCTTACTCTTTCATCTTTAGCCCAAGACCTGGAACAGTAGCTGAAAATTTAGACTTAATTGAAAAAAAAATTTCTATTGAAAGATTAGAAAAAATTCAAACTATTTTATTCGAAAATCAAATCCAAATGAACAACTCATTGAAGGGGAAAGTTATTGATGTTTTGGTTGAAAATTTAACTGACGATAAAAGCAAAGCTTTTGGCAGATCAGAGTATATGACATCTGTAATTTTTAATGGTAAAAATAATGACATTGGTAAAATAGTGCAGGTAAAAATTAAAGACAGTAATAAAAATACTTTATTCGGTGAAATTATAGCTAATTCAAATAAGAAGGTTGCATAGAATTTGAGTGGAATAACTAATAAAAATATCGATCAGCCTTTAAAGTTTGTTTATTCAGATAACAATTCTTTAAGCGTTATATTTCATGACAATAACTTGTTAATGGGTGTTGTTGGAGAATTTAATAAAAACTTACAAGAATTAGAAAAAATTACAAATTGTAGCTTATATTCAAGGGGAAATTCAATTTTGATTAAATCAACACCTGAAAAGAATGAAAAAATTAAAAACGCTATTCAATTTTTGGCTAATCAGTTTATTAATAATGGAAGTATAGAGAATAAAGATATACTTTCATCAGTTGATAACTTTATGATTAATGAAAAAGTAAAAAACAATAATGTTACTGACATTATAAAAACTCCCAAGAAATCCATAATTCCTAGATCTGAAAAACAAAAAAGCTATGTGAGAGCTCTGAGAGAGAGTGATATCGTAATTTCAGCCGGACCAGCGGGAACAGGAAAAACCTTTTTGGCAGTAGCTGTAGGTTTAACTATGCTTTTAGAAAAAAAGATTGAGAGAATTATTCTTTCAAGACCGGCAGTAGAAGCGGGTGAGCGTTTGGGATTTTTACCAGGTGATATGAAAGAAAAAGTAGATCCTTATCTTAGACCTTTATATGACTCTTTATATGATCTCTTCGACTTTGAAAAAATACAGAGAATGATTGAGATTGGAGATATAGAGATTGCGCCTTTAGCTTTTATGAGAGGTAGAACTCTTAAAAATTCTTTTGCAATTTTAGACGAAGCACAAAATGCTTCGGATACTCAGATTAAAATGTTTCTAACACGTATTGGAGAAAATTCAAAAATAGTTGTTAATGGAGATCCTTCTCAGATTGATTTACCAAATAAAAGCATGTCAGGATTAGTTCGATCAAAAGAGTTGCTTGGAAATTTAAAAGAAATATCCATAGTTGATTTTGATCACTCAGATGTTGTTAGACATCCACTTGTTTCTAAAATAGTTAAAGCATACTCAAATAATGATTAGTATTAATGTCTTCTCTGAGGAGAAGGCTTGGTCAAAAAGGCTTAAAAATAAAGATATTTTTTTTAAAAAAATATGTAAAGCTTTTCCAAAAAAATATAAATTTTTGAATAAAAAAGTAACCTTCACACTATTACTTTCAAATAATAAGAGTATTAAAAAATTAAACAAAGTTTTTAGAAAAAAAAATAAATCTACCGATATTTTATCTTTTCCATTAGATAAAAAAATAAAAATTAAAAAAAATACTTATTTGGGAGATATTATTATCAGCTATAATTATCTAGACAAACCAAGATCACAAGATTTAAAATCTTTTAAAGAAAAAGTTGCTAAAATATTAATACATGGTTTTCTTCATCTCTTAGGTTTTGATCATAAAAAAAATAATGATTATTCCAAAATGTTAAAAGAGGAAAATCTATTATTTAAATCCATACAATCAAAAATAAATTAAATTGAAAAATAAACTTTATATTGAATTAATTTATTTAATTTTATTAGGAGTGCTTACTTCTTTAAGCTTACCTCCATTTAATTATGTTGTAATAAACTTTTTAACTTTTAGTTTATTCTATATTTTTTTAATAAAAAAAATCGAGTTTTATAAAAATAAAAGAATATTTTTTCTTTATGGTTGGTTATTTGGGTTTGGTTATTTTGTAAGTAATTTATATTGGATCTCAATATCATTAACATTTGATCAAAATTTTAAGTTTTTAATACCTTTTACAATAATATTAATACCTGGTTTCTTAGCCTTATTTTATGCTTTGGTTACTTATTTGTTTGCGGTTTTAAAACCAAATAAAAATTTGAGTTCATTTTTTCTTTTTTCTTTAATATTTGGAATAGTAGAATTTCTACGAGGATCAATACTAACCGGTTTTCCTTGGAATTTAATTGCTTATAGTTTCTCCAATCAAATCGAAATTTTAAATATTACCTCAATCATAGGTACTTACAGCTTTAATCTTTTCTGTATTTCATTATTTAC
>CACJSX010000005.1 GCA_902596185.1 uncultured Pelagibacteraceae bacterium | reverse complement strand
GTTGGACCTCCTGGAGTTGGAAAAACATCTTTAGGAAAATCAATTGCAAAAGCAACAAACAGAGAATTTGTTAGAATGTCTGTTGGTGGAATGAGGGATGAAGCAGAAATAAGAGGTCACAGACGAACTTACATTGGATCTTTACCTGGAAAAATTATTCAGATGATGAAAAAAGCTGGAACAAAAAACCCATTAATTTTATTAGATGAAATTGATAAAATTGGAAATGATTATAGAGGAGACCCGTCTTCAGCATTATTAGAAGCTTTAGACCCTGAGCAGAATACAACATTTAATGATCATTATTTAGAAGTTGATTATGATTTATCAGATGTGATGTTTGTAACGACTGCTAATACCTTAAATATTTTACCTCCTTTATTAGACAGAATGGAAGTAATTAGATTAGCGGGTTACACAGAGGATGAAAAAATTAGCATCGCCAACAAATATTTGTTACCAAAACAAATTAAAGATAACGGTGTTAAAGAAAAAGAAATGAAACTAGATGATGACATTATTAAAGAAGTTATTAGGGGATACACAAAAGAGTCAGGTGTAAGAAATCTTGAAAGAGAAATTTCTAAACTTGCAAGAAAAGTTGTTAAAAAAATTGTTGCAGGTGAAGAAAAAGAAGTTGCAATAAACGATAAAAATTTATCTGATTTTTTGGGGGTTCCTAAATTTAAGTTTGGAGAATTAGAGACTGAAAACAGAGTGGGTATAGTAACAGGACTTGCTTGGACTGAGTATGGTGGAGAAATTTTAAAAATTGAGACTGTAACAATGCCAGGAAAAGGAAGAATGCAAATTACTGGTAAATTAGGTGATGTTATGCAAGAATCAGTTAAGGCTGCAAAATCTTTTGTAAGGTCAAAATGTTTGGAGTATGGAATTATACCTCCTATTTTTGAAAAGAAAGATTTTCATATTCATGTCCCAGAAGGAGCAACACCAAAAGATGGGCCATCTGCTGGTATTGGTATGGTTACTTCAATTGTTTCATCAATAACGAACATTCCTGTAAGAAGAGACGTTGCTATGACTGGTGAAGTAACTTTAACAGGTCAAGTATTGCCAATTGGTGGTCTTAAAGAAAAATTATTAGCAGCACACAGAGCTGGAATAAAAGAAGTTTTAATTCCAAAAGAGAACGAAAAAGATCTAGTAGATATGCCTAAGAAAATTATCGACGATATAAAAATTACGCCAGTTGAATATGCTGATCAAGTTATAAAAATAGCTTTAATAAAAGAACTTAAACCAACTGAGTGGGTTGAGGTCGATATGTCTAAAAAAGACGATAAATCTCAAGCTAGTATTCAATAATAATTAATTTACATTATTTAAGTGTTGATGTAATAAGTAGCCTTGTTTTGGGCGGTTAGCTCAGTTGGTAGAGCATCTCGTTTACACCGAGGGGGTCAAAGGTTCGAGTCCTTTACTGCCCACCAAAACAACAAAGTGGGGGTGTAGCTCAGTTGGTTAGAGCGATCGCCTGTCACGCGATAGGTCGAGGGTTCGAGTCCCTTCACTCCCG
The DNA here is from genome assembly GCA_902596185.1 of uncultured Pelagibacteraceae bacterium. Taxonomy (GTDB): domain Bacteria; phylum Pseudomonadota; class Alphaproteobacteria; order Pelagibacterales; family Pelagibacteraceae; genus Pelagibacter. Next base: position 42,237 of record CACJSX010000005.1, on the reverse strand, counting down.
CCACTTTTTCGCATTTTTTGATGTTAATATTAATAAAAATGTGACGTATCAGCCCTTCAACAACAGATAAAAACTGATATATAGATTTCCATGTTATCTGATTTTTTAAAAGATTACTTACCAATAATAATATTTTTACTATTAGCTCTTGGGTTAAGTTGTGCTTTTGTGGTTGTAAACTTTATTCTATCACCAAAAAAACCTGATCCTGAAAAACTTTCAGCTTATGAGTGTGGTTTTGAACCTTTCGAGGATTCAAGAATGGAATTTGATGTGAGATTTTATTTAGTTGCAATTCTATTTATTATTTTTGATTTAGAGATAGCATTTTTATTTCCATGGGCAATATCTCTTGGAAATATTGGATTATTAGGTTTTTCATCAATGATGATTTTTTTGTTCATACTTACCATAGGTTTTATTTATGAATGGAAAAAAGGTGCTTTAGACTGGGAATAAAAATTATAAACCACAATGAATAATAAAATAGATCAAGTTCCTGAGGAATTTAAACAACTTGCAGAAGATTTCAGTAAGAATGGTTTTATAACTACATCACTTGATAATTTAATTAATTGGTCAAGATCAGGATCACTTCATTGGATGACTTTTGGACTAGCTTGTTGTGCTGTTGAAATGATGCAAACAGCTATGCCAAGATATGATTTAGAAAGATTTGGAGCAGCTCCAAGAGGTTCACCAAGACAATCAGATGTTATGATAGTTGCAGGAACCTTAACAAATAAAATGGCGCCAGCTTTAAGAAAAGTTTATGACCAGATGCCTGAACCAAGATATGTAATTTCAATGGGTAGTTGCGCAAATGGAGGTGGATATTACCATTATTCATATTCAGTTGTTAGAGGTTGTGATCGAATTGTTCCTGTAGATGTGTACGTACCAGGATGCCCACCTTCAGCAGAAGCTTTGTTGTATGGGATACTTCAGTTACAAAAAAAAATTAGAAAAAAAGGATCTTTTATTAGATAATTATGAAAACTTTAGAAGATCTAGAAAAAAAAATTAATTCTGAGTTAACTACCAAAATTAACAACACAGAAATTAAACATAACCAAATTTATATTGAAACAGATAAAGAAGACATTCTTGACATAGTTATTTTTTTAAAAACAAATCAAGATACTAAATTTAGGCAACTTGTAGATATAACAGTTGTTGATTATCCTGAACAAAATCAAAGGTTTGAAGTAGTTTATTTGTTTTTAAGCCATGAATTTAATCAAAGATTGATTGTAAAATATTTAATCGGTGAAAATGAAGTTATTCCATCATTAACTAGTATTTTTCCATCAGCAAATTGGATGGAGAGAGAGGTATTTGACATGTATGGAGTATCTTTCAAGGATCATCCTGATTTAAGAAGAATACTAACTGATTATGGATTTGAAGGTCACCCGTTAAGAAAAGATTTTCCATTAACTGGTCACTCAGAGGTCAGATATAGCGAAGATCAAAAAAAAGTAATTAGTGAACCAGTGAAGCTTGAGCAAAATTATAGAAATTTCGATTACGAAAGTCCTTGGGAAGGAACAAAATACATTAAAGAAGAAATTGCGAATAATGACAAAAAAAATTAAAAATTTAAATTTAAATTTCGGTCCTCAGCACCCTGCAGCTCACGGTGTTCTGAGATTAATATTAGAGTTAGATGGTGAAGTAGTTGAAAAAGCAGATCCTCATATTGGTTTACTTCATAGAGGAACAGAAAAACTTATAGAAAACAAAACTTATATGCAGGCAGTTCCTTATTTTGATCGTTTAGATTATGTTGCTCCAATGAATCAGGAGCATGCTTTCGCGCTAGCTGTCGAAAAAATACTTAAAATAGATGTACCAATTAGAGCGCAATACATAAGAGTTATATTTTGTGAGATTGGTAGAATCTTAAGTCATATTTTAAACGTTACAACTCAAGCTCTTGATGTAGGAGCATTAACACCTTCTCTTTGGGGTTTCGAGGAAAGAGAAACGTTAATGACATTTTATGAGAGAGCTTCAGGATCAAGACTTCATGCAAATTATTTTAGAGCAGGAGGTGTTCATCAAGATTTGCCAAAAGGTTTAGAAGAAGATATTGCCAAATTTTGTGAAACGTTTCCGAAAATAATTAACGATTTAGAAAGTTTGTTAACTGATAATAGAATTTTTAAACAAAGAAATGTCGATATAGGAGTAGTCACAAAAGAAGATGCCTTAGATTATTCCTTTTCAGGAGTTATGATTAGAGGCTCAGGTGTTCCATGGGATTTAAGAAAATCTCAACCTTATGACTGCTATGAAAGTTTAGACTTTAAAATTCCAGTTGGAAAAAATGGAGATTGTTACGACAGATATTTATGCAGAATTGAAGAAATGAAAGAAAGTGTTTCAATTATTAAACAATGTCTAGCTAAAATGGAAAAGGGTCCAATTAAATCATTAGATGGCAAGATTAGCCCTCCACCTAAAGCAGAAATCAAACAATCAATGGAAGCTTTAATACATCATTTTAAACTTTTCACAGAGGGATACAGAGTTCCAAAAGACGAAATTTATACAGCTGTTGAGGCACCAAAAGGAGAATTTGGTGTTTACTTAATATCTGATGGATCAAGTAAACCTTACAAATGTAAAATAAGAGCACCAGGATTTTCGCATTTACAATCAATGGATTATTTAATTAAAGGTCATATGTTAGCTGATGTTCCTGCAGTACTAGGTTCTTTAGATATTGTTTTCGGTGAGGTAGATAGATGAGTTTAAGAAGACCTGCTAAAGATCAGCCAGAAAATTTTGAATTTAATGCTTCATCATTAGAGGCAGCAAATGTTATCGTTGCAAAATATCCTGAAGGTAAACAGCAAAGTGCTGTAATGGCCTTACTATATATTGCTCAAAAACAAAATAATAATTGGATACCATTAGCTGCAATGAAGTACATCGCTAAATTTTTAGACATGCCTTATATTAAAGTTTATGAGGTAGCTACTTTTTATACAATGTATAATTTAGCCCCTGTAGGCAAATACTTTATTCAAGTATGCACAACTACACCCTGCATGATAAGAGGTGCAAATAAATTAGTTGAGGCATGCAAGGAAAAAATTTCTGAAAATGAGTGTGAATTATCTAGTGATAAAAGCTGTTCATGGATGGAGGTTGAATGTTTGGGAGCATGTGTCAATGCTCCAATGATACAAATTAATGATGACTATTATGAAGATTTAGACAAACAAAAAACTTTAGATATTTTAGATAAAATTTTAAATGGAGAAACTCCAAAACCTGGTTCATATAGAGGAAGAGTAAATAATGAACCTGAAAATAACAGAAAAACCTTAATGGATTTAAAAAATGCTTAAAGATCAAGATAGAATTTTTCAAAATTTATATAATGATAAAGGCTCAGATGTGTCTTCATCACAAGAGAGAGGTGATTGGGTGAATACAAAAGAAATTACTAACAAAGGAAGAGACTGGATAATTAATGAAATAAAAGAATCTCAACTAAGAGGTCGAGGTGGAGCAGGATTTCCTACTGGTTTAAAATGGTCATTTGCGCCAAAAGAAGTTGGATCTAGACCACATTACCTTGTTATTAATGGCGATGAGTCTGAGCCAGGAACTTGTAAAGATAGAGATATTTTAAGATTTGAACCTCACAAGTTAATAGAGGGTTGTCTAATAGCATCTTATGCAGTGCAAGCGCATGTTTGTTATATTTATATAAGAGGAGAATATTTTGTTGATGGTCAAAAACTTCAAGCAGCAATAGACGAAGCTTATGAGAAAAAACTCTTAGGTAAAAATGCAGCAGGTACTGGTTGGGATTTAGATATTTATATTCATTATGGTGCTGGTGCATATATTTGTGGAGAGGAAACAGCTTTATTAGAAAGTATCGAAGGTAAAAAAGGACAACCAAGATTAAAACCACCATTCCCTGCTTTAATTGGTCTTTATGGATGTCCAACAATTATTAATAACGTAGAAACTATAGCTGTAGTCCCTACAATTCTTAGAAGAGGTGGAAAATGGTTTGCTTCTCTTGGAAGAGAAAAAAATACAGGGACAAAAATATTTTGTATATCTGGAAATGTAAATACTCCGTGCAATGTCGAGGAAGAAATGAATATTCCTTTAAAAGAATTAATCGAAGTTCATGCAGGTGGTGTTATTGGAGGTTGGGATAATCTTCAAGCAGTAATTCCTGGTGGTTCATCAATGCCTCTAATTCCAAAAGATAAATGTGAAACATTAACTATGGATTTTGACTCACTTATGGCTGAGAAAAGTGGTTTAGGAACAGCAGGTATAGTGGTCATTAATAAAGATCAGGACATAATTAAATGCATGGCAAGAATAGCAAGATTTTATAAACATGAAAGTTGTGGACAATGTACACCATGTAGAGAAGGTTCTGGTTGGATGTGGAGAATGCTTGAGAGAATGGCAAAAGGAGATGCAACCAAAGATGAGGTGGACATGCTAGGAGATGTTACAAATCAAATAGCAGGACACACTATTTGCGCATTTGGAGAAGGTTCATCCTGGCCAGTTCAAGGATTACTTAGACATTTTAAAAAAGAAATTGAGAAAAGAAATAATTTGGATCCTATTGTTCAAAAGAAAAACAATATTCCTTATTTAGTAGATCAACATTTATTAGATAAAAAAAATGCTTAAATTAAAAGTAAATGAAATCGAAGTTGAAGTTGAAGAAGGTTTAACCGTCCTTCAAGCTTGTGAAAAAGCTGGAGTGGAAATTCCAAGATTTTGTTACCATGAAAAATTATCGATAGCAGGTAATTGTAGAATGTGTTTAGTAGAAATGGAAAAATCTCCTAAACCGATAGCTTCATGTGCTATGCCAGCTGCAGAGGGTATGAATATTAAAACAAATACTATTTTAGTAGAAAAAGCTCGTAAGGGAGTGATGGAATTTTTATTAGCTAACCATCCGTTAGATTGTCCAGTATGTGATCAAGGTGGTGAATGTGATCTTCAAGATCAATCAATGTACTACGGAGTAGACAAATCAAGATTTAAAGAAAACAAAAGAGCAGTTCCTGAAAAAAATATGGGACCATTGATTAAAACTCAAATGACAAGATGTATTCACTGTACGAGATGTGTGAGATTTGCAACGGAAGTTGCTGGAGTTCCAGAGCTTGGTGCTATTGGAAGAGGTGAAAATATGCAAATTACAACTTATCTAGAGCAATCAATGCAATCTGAATTGTCTGCTAACGTTGTAGATTTATGTCCAGTAGGAGCCCTTACATCAAAACCCTATGTATTTGAAGCTAGACCATGGGAACTAAAGAAAACTGAAACAATTGATGTAATGGATGCAATAGGTTCAAATATAAGAGTAGACACATATGATTGGGAGGTCAAAAGAGTACTTCCAATTATAAATGAAGATATTAATGAGGAATGGATCTCAGACAAAACAAGATATGCTTGTGATGGTCTTCTACGTCAAAGATTAGATACTCCATTTGTCAAATACAACGGCAAATTTGAAAAGGCCTCATGGGATGAAGTGTATAAAATAATTAAATCTAAATTAGAAAATATATCAAAAGAAAAAATATGTGGTTTTGTTGGCGATTTAACCAATATGGAGACTAGTTATATTTTTAAAGAATTTTTTGATCGAACAATTGATAATAAAAATTACGAGTCAAGACCTGATAACAGATATATAAATACTTCAAAAAGAGAAAACTATTTATTCAATTCTTCTATAAATGGCATTGAAGAAGCGGATTTAATTTTGATAGCAGGTTCAAACCCAAGGTATGAAGCAACTATTTTAAATGCAAGAATTAGAAAAGCTTACTTGAACAACAATACAAAAATAATTTCACTTAATGAAGTTGGTGATTTAACTTATCCTTATCAAAGTTTAGATGGTCAAACTCAAACTTTAAATGATATTCTTGAAGGAAATCATGAAGTATCTAAGGAAATTATTAATTCAAAAAAACCAATAATTATTATTGGTGAGTCTCTATTAAGATTAGAGTCTTCTAAATTTTTATTCAACAAAACAAAAGAATTTTTATCAAAAAATAATAAAATTTCTGATGAATGGAACTCTTTAAACATTTTATCAACCGATGCAGCAACAGTAGGAAATATTGATCTTGGTATGATTAATAATGAAAATAATTTAATAAGTGATTTAAAAGAACATAAATTTGATATTATTTATCTTGTAGGTCAAGACAATTTAGAATTTGAAAAAAAAGATGAATTCATAATTTATCAAGGAAGCCATGGTGACAAAGGTGCTGAGATCGCTGATATTATTTTACCAGGTGCTGCTTATACCGAACAAGATGGATACTTTACCAATCTAGAAGGTAAAATTCAAAAAGCCTTTAAAGCATCTTATCCACCAGGTGATGCAAAAGAAGATTGGCAAATAATTAATGAACTAGCTGAATTTATGAATAATAGAAAATTGTTTAATGACAAAGATGAATTAGAAAGCAGCATGTTTAATTATTTAAATTTACAAAAGGAAAAACAAGTAAATGATATTAATAATTCTACTAATGAGTTTCAAAATGAAACTTTAACAATCAAAGTAAAAGATTATTATTTTTCAAATGTTATTGCTAGATCATCAAAAACTATGGTTGAATGTAATAACTCTAAATTAAATTTAAAATCAACAGGTACAGAAGGTTAATATGGAGCACTTGAGCACAGTTTTTCAAGAAGTATATAAAATTTTATTTCTATTAGTTCCTGTTCTCGTTTCAGTGGCAATGATAGTTTGGCTCGATAGAAGAGTTTGGGCTTTTGTTCAAAAAAGACAAGGACCTAACGTTGTTGGTCCGTTTGGCTTATTACAATCTTTAGCAGATGCTTTAAAATATATATTTAAAGAAATCATTATTCCGTCTAGTTCAAATAAAGTAATTTTTATATTGGCTCCAATAGTCACGATGACTTTAGCTTTAATCGCTTGGGCTGTAATTCCATTTAGCGCAACTCAGGTTTTAGCTGATATTAATGTTGGAATTCTTTATTTATTTGCTGTTTCTTCATTAGGTGTCTATGGAATAATCATGGGTGGGTGGGCATCAAACTCCAAATATCCTTTTCTTGGAGCAATTCGTTCTGCTGCGCAAATGGTTTCTTATGAGGTTTCAATTGGGGTGATAATAATAAATGTTTTACTTTGTGTTGGTTCATTGAATTTAAACGACATTGTTATTGCTCAACAAAATATGTGGTTTGTAATTCCATTATTTCCAATGTTTGTAATTTTCTTTATTTCTGCTTTAGCTGAAACTAACAGACCACCTTTTGATCTACCAGAGGCAGAAGCAGAATTGGTGGCTGGTTATCAAACAGAATATTCAGGAATGATGTATGCAATGTTTTGGTTAGGAGAGTATGCAAATATTTTATTGATGTGTGCAATGGGGGCTATATTATTTTTAGGTGGTTGGATGTCCCCAATTGATGTTTATCCATTTACATTAGTACCAAGTGCAATTTGGTTAATATTAAAAATACTCCTTTTGTTTATTTTATTTGCTTTAGTTAAAGCCATAGTTCCAAGATATAGATATGATCAGTTAATGAGACTTGGATGGAAGGTTTTTCTTCCTCTATCATTAATTTGGGTTGTATTAACTGCTAGCTATTTGTTTTATTTTAATCTTTTACCAGTAAACTAATAATGAAAATTTCTAGATTTTTTAAAACAATATTTATGACTGACTTCATTGGCGGTTTGTTTATTGCTATTAATGAATTATTTAAATCAAAAAAAACAATTAATTACCCTTTTGAGAAAGGTAAAATAAGCCCTCGTTTTAGAGGTGAACATGCTTTACGAAGATATCCAAATGGAGAAGAGAGATGTATAGCTTGTAAATTATGTGAAGCAGTATGTCCTGCACAAGCAATAACTATCGAGTCAGCCGAAAGAGAAGACGGAAGTAGAAAAACTACACGTTACGATATTGATATGATGAAATGTATTTATTGTGGTTTGTGTGAAGAATCTTGCCCTGTAGATGCAATAGTACAAGGTCCAAATTTTGAATTTTCAACAGAAACAAGAGAAGAACTTTATTATACAAAAGAAAAATTATTAGATAATGGAGATAGATGGGAGAATGTTTTGGAGGCTAATATTAAAGCTGACAATATCCATAGATAAAAATGATTGCACACGCTATTTTCTTTTATACATTTTCTATAATTGCAGTTGTTTCAGCGATAATGGTTACCGCTTCGAAAAATACTGTTCATTCAGTATTTTTCTTAATTCTTGATTTCATAAGTATATCTTGTCTTTTCATTATGATAGGTGCTGAATTTTTGGGAATGATAATGCTGATTGTTTATGTTGGAGCTGTAGCTGTTTTATTCTTATTTGTTGTTATGATGTTAAACGTAGCCCAACAAAAAAACCAATGGTTTGCAGGTCAACAAAGCTCCAGACATATCCCTGTAGGATTAATTATCAGTACACTTATATTTTTTGAAATAATAATTGTAATTGGGGGCTGGAAATATAAACCAGAAATTTTTGATATTAATAATTCAATTAGTCAAGCAAGCATTAGCAATACTCATTCACTGGGACAGATTTTATATACTGATTATATTCATGTGTTTCAAATAAGTGGAATGATCTTATTAGTAGCTATGATTGGGGCTATTGTATTAACATTTAGACAAAGATCAGGTGTTAAAAGACAAAGTTATATCAAGCAAATATCTAGAGAAAGAGCTGAAGGTGTAGAGGTGCTAGAAGTTCAGAGTAATAAAGGAGTTAAATTAGATGATTGATATAGGTTTAGGACATTATTTAACTTTAGGAGCAGTGATATTCTCAATCGGGGTGATTGGTATTTTTCTTAATAGGAAGAACATCATTGTCATTTTAATGAGTATTGAACTGATATTACTTGCAGTAAATATTAATTTAGTTGCTTTTTCTATTTATTTAGGAGATTTAGCAGGACAAGTCTTTACTTTATTTATTCTTACTGTTGCAGCAGCAGAAGCAGCAATAGGATTAGCAATTATAGTCGTTTATTTCAGAAACTCTGGAACAATACGAGTTGAAGAAATTGATAAGTTGAAAGGATAATCATGGAACTATCAATTATATTTCTTCCACTTATTGCTTCAATTATCTCAGGTTTTTTTGGAAGATATATTGGAGATAGAAATTCTGAAATAGTAACAAGCACACTTGTTTCAATTTCTGCTCTTTTATCAATTTTTGTTCTTTATCAAGTAATCGTAAATCAGTATGAAGAAAATATTGTTATAGCTACATGGATAAGTTCTGGTTCACTTGATGTAAATTGGTCAATGTTAATTGATCCTTTATCAGCTGTGATGTTAGTAGTTGTAACTTCTGTCTCTGCTTTAGTGCATATCTATTCGATTGGTTATATGTCTCATGATCCTCATAAACCAAGATTTATGGCTTATTTATCATTATTCACATTTGCGATGTTGATGCTTGTAACTTCAGATAATTTTATTCAATTATTTTTTGGCTGGGAAGGTGTTGGCTTATGTTCTTACTTCTTAATTGGTTTTTGGTTCAAAAAGGAAAGCGCAAATGCTGCAGCAATAAAAGCATTTGTTGTAAACAGAGTAGGTGATTTTGGTTTTGCTTTAGGAATTTTCTTAATATTTTACTTATTTGGAACTGTTAATTATTCAGAGGTTTTTCAACAAATTCCAACAGTTGTAGATAAAAATTTATCCTTTTTAGGTTTTGAAGTTAAAGCAATAGATTTAATTTGTTTACTTTTATTTATTGGAGCAATGGGTAAATCTGCACAGATATTACTTCATACATGGTTGCCTGATGCTATGGAAGGTCCAACACCAGTTTCTGCATTAATTCACGCAGCAACGATGGTTACAGCTGGTGTTTTCTTAGTTGTAAGATGTTCTCCTATATATGAGTATTCACCGTTAATATTGAATTTTATAACTATTGTTGGAATGACTACAGCATTCTTTGCAGCAACAGTAGCATTAGTTCAAACAGATATTAAAAAAATAATTGCTTACTCTACATGTAGTCAACTTGGTTATATGTTTTTTGCTACTGGTGTAGGTGCATACAATGTTGCCATGTTTCACTTATTTACTCATGCATTTTTCAAAGCTCTATTATTTTTAGGGTCTGGATCGGTAATCCATGCATTTAAAGATGAGCAAAATATAAACAACATGGGAGGTGTATGGAAAAAGTTACCATATACCTATGCTTTAATGATAATAGGAACACTTGCTTTAACAGGTTTTCCATTTTTATCGGGATTTTATTCTAAGGACGCAATTATAGAATTTGCGTATTTAAAAGGTAATACCACTGGTTATTATGCGGCTGGGATTGGAATAATTACAGCATTTTTAACATCTATTTATTCATGGAGATTAATTTTTAAAACCTTCCATGGAGAGTACAATAATAAAGATATCAAGATAGAGGAAACACACGAGTCTCCTTTAGTAATGCTTGTTCCATTATTTATTCTTTCAATAGGAGCGGTGTTTGCTGGTTTTCTATTTAAAGGACTATTTATTGGTCATGGTGATAATTTATTCTGGGCAGAGTCTATTAAGTTTTTAGAGCCTTTGAGTACTGAGCACCCACCTTTATGGTTTTTGCTTTTAACACCCTGTTTGGTTTTATTGTCTATTCCAATTGCTTATTATTTTTTTGTTAAAAACAAAGAGTTACCTAATTCAATAGTTTCTATGAATAAACCTCTGTACAATTTTTTAGTGAACAAATGGTACTTTGATGAGTTATATGATGTATTATTTATTAAATCCTCAAAAAAATTAGGATTATTTTTGTGGAAATTTTGTGATGGAACTATAATAGATGGTTTTGGTCCCGATGGAATTTCTTCATTTATAAAAAAATGTTCAATTAAAGCAACTAAATTTCAAAGTGGTTTTATTTATCAATATGCATTTGTAATGTTGTTAGGTTTTTCTGCTTTACTAACTTTTTTAATACTTAAATAATGAATTTTCCTATTCTTTCATCTCTAATATTATTGCCAACAATAGGAGCTTTATTTTTATTTTTTATAAAAGAAAAAGAAGGAAATAATACTACGATTAAATATGTAGCCTTATTCACAACAATAGTAAATTTTTTAATTTCCATCTACTTGTGGATTGCTTTTGATCAATCTACTTCTAGTTTTCAATTTATAGAAGATAGAACATGGATTAAAGGTTTTATTAATTACAAAGTGGGCGTAGATGGTATTTCAATTTTGTTTATTATACTAACAACATTTATTACACCATTATGCATTATATCTGTAAACAACTCTATTAAAAATAGATTAAGAGATTTTTTAATTGCAATACTAATTATGGAAAGTTTTATGATTGGTGTTTTCTCTGCCCTTGATTTAGTTGTATTTTATTTATTTTTTGAAGCTGGATTAATCCCAATGTTTTTAATTATTGGTATTTGGGGAGGAGCAAGAAGAGTCTATTCAGCATTCAAATTCTTTTTATATACATTGTTAGGTTCTGTTTTAATGTTAGTTGCAATAATTTCAATTTATTTGATTACAGGAACAACTGACGTGGTTCAACTATATGAAATTGGTATTGATGTTAAATATCAAAATCTATTGTGGTTAGCATTTTTTAGTTCATTTGCAGTTAAAACACCTATGTGGCCAGTTCATACATGGTTACCTGATGCACACGTTGAGGCTCCTACAGCAGGATCTGTATTACTAGCCGCAATTTTGTTAAAGATGGCTGGATATGGTTTTATAAGATTTTCTTTAGGTCTTTTCCCGGTTGCATCAGAGGTATTTACACCATTAATTTACACCTTGAGTGTTATAGCAATCATATTCACTTCACTGATAGCTTTGATGCAGGAAGATATGAAAAAGTTAATTGCTTATTCTTCAGTTGCACATATGGGCTTTGTAACTTTGGGTATATTCACTTTACAACAACAAGGAATTGAAGGAAGTATAATTCAAATGATAAGCCATGGCTTAGTTTCGGCAGCATTATTTTTAACTGTTGGCGTAGTTTATGACAGAATGCATTCTAGATTGATAAGTACATATGGTGGATTAGTTTCTGTAATTCCTAAATATTCAATATTGTTTATGTTATTTGCTTTAGCATCACTTGGTTTACCTGGAACCAGTGGTTTTATTGGTGAGTTTTTAATATTGATGGGAGCTTTCAAGGATAATTTTTTAGTGGCTGTTATAGCAAGTATTGGAGTAATTTTAGGAGCTGCATACATGTTGTGGCTCTATAAAAGAGTAGTATTTGGAAAATTACTTAATGAAGATCTTAAAAAAATTTTAGATTTAAATAGATCTGAATATTTTATTTTATCTTGTTTAGCTGCACCAATCTTATTTTTTGGTTTTTACCCCGATCCATTAATCAATACAATTGAAGTTTCAGTTACTGATTTAATTAATATGCATAACACAAATATAGCTAGTAAATAATATGGAAAATTTAAATTTAATATTACCTGAAATTTTTATTTCTTTATCAATTATGTTTTTACTTATTTTAGGTGTGTTTAAAAATGACAGTTCTAAAATTACTTTTAATTTATCTTTGTTTGCAATTTTAATTACAACAATAATAACATTTAATGAAACCTACTCTGTAACTAGAGAAACTTTGTTTAATGAAAGTGTTGTGATTGACGGTATGTCCTCGCTAATGAAAATTTTAACTTTAATTGGAGGTTTTTTAGTTTTAGTTATTTCGTCAACTTATTTAAAAACATTTAAAATATATAATATCGAATACCCAGTTCTTATTTTGAGTTCAATTCTTGGAATGATGGTAATGATCAGTTCAAATGATTTAATTGTTTTTTATATGGGCTTAGAATTACAGTCATTAGCTCTATATGTTTTAGCTACATATAACAGAGATCAATTAAAATCATCAGAAGCTGGTTTGAAATATTTTGTTTTAAGTGCATTATCATCAGGATTATTATTATATGGATGTTCTTTAGTTTATGGTTTTTCAGGTTCTACCAATTTTGATATAATATCAAATCAGCTAAATTCCGAGGAATATGTTTTAACTTTTGGTATTGTCTTCATATTAGTTGGTTTAGCATTTAAAATTTCTGCAGTTCCATTCCATATGTGGGCACCTGATGTTTATGAAGGATCTCCAACAACTGTAACTTTGTTTTTTACAATAGTACCAAAGGTAGCTGCTTTGACTGTATTTATTAGATTTTTATATGTTCCTTTTTTAAATTTAATTGATCAATGGCAAATGATAATAGTTTTCTTATCTATAGCTTCTATGGTTTTTGGAGCAGTTGCTGCTATAGGGCAAACTAATATAAAAAGACTAATTGCTTACAGTTCTATAGGACATATTGGTTATACTTTAGCTGGTTTAGCTACAGCATCAAACGAGGGAATTCAAAGTTCGATAATTTATATTTCTATTTATGTTATTATGAATTTAGCTCTTTTTTCATGTCTATTAATGTTAAGAAGAAAAGATCAATATTATGAAGATATTGATGATCTATCAGGATTATCAAAAAATCATCCATTGTTGTCTTTGTGTTTATTGTTAATATTATTTTCTTTAGCAGGCATACCACCCTTGGCAGGTTTCTTCGCAAAATTTTACGTTTTTAAAGCAGTATTGGAACAATCAATGTATTTCTTAGCTATAGTAGGGTTGTTATCAACTGTGGTTGCAGCTTTTTATTATCTAAGAATTATAAAAATTATGTACTTTGATAAGGAAAAAGATAAATATGATACAGATCATAGCTTATGGCTAAAATTTTCACTGACAGTTTCAACTATATTAATTCTTTTATACTTCATATTCCCAAGTCAGTTAATAGAAGTCGTTTCAAGAATTAATATTATTTAATGAAATTAAAAAAATTCAAATTTAAAAAAGTTAAAAGCACAAATAATACCGCAATAAGAATTATCAAAGAAACTAAATACAACTTAGGTATGGTTGTTGCTGAAACACAAGTAAATGGTAGAGGACAGTATGGAAGAAAATGGATATCATCAAAAGGAAATTTATTTATCACTTTTTTCAATGAACTAAATAAAACGAAACTATCGATTAACGCTATAACAAAAATCAATTGTCTTTTAGTCAAAAAATTACTCTCGTCATTTACAAGTAAAAAAATTTTATTTAAAAAACCAAACGATTTATTAATTGATAAAAAAAAAATTAGTGGCATTTTACAAGAAGTCATATTTTTAAGAGAAAAAAAATTTTTAATTACTGGTATAGGCATAAATATTAAAAAAAATCCAATTATAAGGAATTATCCCGCTACAAACTTGCAAGAGGTAACTAAAAAAAGTATTAGTAAATTAATTGTAGAAAATAAACTAAAACAACTTTTTGAAAAAAATTTATATAAACTTTATAAAATTTAATAATGTATATTTTTGGTGATATTGGTAACACAGAAACAAAATTATGTATTGTTACAAAAAAAAATGTAATTTCAAAAAAAATTACTTTTTTATCAAAATCTGTAACCAACAAGCAGCTTAACAGTTTATTTAAAAAAAATAAAATTCAATTAAATAAAATTGAAAAAATATTATTTTGTAGTGTTGTTCCAAAAACATTTTCTATAATTAATAAATTTTTATCAAAAAAAGTTAAAACAAAATGTTTTGAGGTTAAAAAATTAAACTTAAAATCACTTATTAAAATCAAAGTAGATTACAACCAAGTTGGCTCAGATAGAATTACTAATGCTATAAGTTTAATGAACAATAAAAATAATTTTATAATTTTAGATTTTGGTACAGCAACAACTTTTGATGTATTAATTAAAAATACTTATTATGGAGGAATTATTGCCCCGGGTGTGAGATTATCTCTTAATACCTTGTCTGACAAAGCAACCTTGATTCCAAAAATAGATTTGAAAAGGATTAATAAAGTTATTGGTAACAATACAATCTCAGCTGTTAGATCAGGCTTTTTTTGGGGTTATGCGGGTTTAATTGACAATATTATTAATTTAATTAAGAAAGAGACTGGAAAATCTTTTAAAGTAATTATTACTGGTGGATTTTCAAATTTATTTAAAAACTCAATAAAAACGAAAGCAAGTCATAACCAAGATATTACAATTAAAGGCTTAATAAAGATTTCAAAATTAATTTAAAAATATGAAAGATGAACTATTGTTTTGTCCCTTAGGAGGATCAGGCGAAATAGGCATGAACATGAATTTGTTTGGCTATGGACTGCCTAGTGATCATAAATGGATTATGGTCGACATAGGGGTAACATTTGCAGATGATACTATCCCAGGCGTTGATTTAATTTATCCAGATCCTGGATTTATAGTAGAAAGAAAAGATAATTTATTAGGAATAGTTTTAACACATGCTCACGAGGATCACATTGGTGCAATTGCTCATTTATGGCCAAAATTACAATGTAAAATTTTTGCAACTCCTTTTACAGCTGTATTAATTCGAGAAAAATTTAGAGAAAAACAAATCGATATAACAAATGACTTACAGATTGTTGAATTAAATGGAAAGGTTTCTTTAGACCCATTTGAAATTGAATACATTACTTTAACGCATTCTATATTAGAACCAAACGGACTTAGAATAAAAACTCCTGCAGGAGTTATTTTGCATACTGGAGATTGGAAGGTAGATCCAAATCCTTTGATTGGAGACAATATAAACGAAAAAAGATTAAAGGAAATTGGTGAAGAAGGTGTGTTAGCAATGATTTGTGACTCAACAAATGTTTTTAGCGCTGGTAGATCAGGTTCAGAATTAGATGTAAGAAAAAATATGTTAAACGTCATGTCTCGATTAAAAAAAAGAATTATCATAACTTCTTTTGCTTCAAACGTAGCTAGAATGGAGACAGCTTTTTATTGTGCGGAACAAACAGGAAGACAAATCTCTTTAGTTGGTAGATCAATGCATCGTATTTATAAAGCTGCACGTCAATGTGGATATTTAAAAAATACAATTGAGCCAATTGATCCAAGAGAAGCTAAAAATTTTTCAAGAGAAAAAATTGTATATTTATGTACTGGAAGCCAAGGCGAACCAATGGGTGCAATGATGAGAATTTCTAGTTATGTTCACCCAGATGTTTTTATTGAAAAAGGCGATGCTGTAATTTTTTCTTCAAAAATCATACCTGGTAATGAAAAAAAACTTTACAAACTTCACAACCAGCTTGTTAAGGATGGAATAGAAGTAATATCTGAAGAAACCGAATTCGTTCATGTTTCTGGGCATCCAAATAGAGAAGACCTTAAAGAGATGTATCAATGGGTAAAACCTAGGTGCGTAATACCTGTGCACGGTGAACATAGACATATGATAGAACACATTAATTTTGCAAAAGAAATGCAAGTACCATATCCAGTTCAAGTAGAAAATGGTGATATCGTTAAGTTATATCCAGGTGAAAAACCTGAGGTATATGACAAGGCTCCAAGTGGCAGACTTTATTTAGATGGCAGTGTAAGTGTTGATCCAGATTCACAATCGATAAAAGATAGAAAAAATTTAGGTGCGAATGGATATCTTGAGGTAACAATTATGATTACACCTAAAGGAAATATACACAATAACCCTATACTTTCATTTCGTGGTTTACCTGTGGATGATCGAGATGATTTTGTTTATGGATTAGAAGAGGAAATAGAGAAAACCTCTAGAACTTTTAAAATTGAAAGTAAACAACAAGAACACAATCTTATTGATGCATTAAAAATAGCCTGTAGAAAATTTTCTAAAGAGAGAACAGGAAAAAAACCTTTTACCAATATCAATTTAGTAAGAATTTAATGAGTGCAACAGGTTTAGCTATAATCTATATAATTATATGGTGGATAGTTTTTTTTGCAATTCTACCTATTGATGTGAATCGAACAAAGACTGTAAAAATCGACGGCGAGGATCCGGGCTCACCTGAAAATCCAAAAATGTTGAAAAAATTCCTTTATTGTACAGGAATTACCACTGTCATTTTCATCATAATTTACTTATTAATTAAATTTGAATATTTAAATTTAAGAAATATGATTAATTAAGATGCTTTTATCAAATTCATTTATACCAATATTAAAAAATAATCCCTCAGAAGCTAAAATTAAATCGCATCAATTAATGCTGAGAGTAGGTATGATTAAGCAAGCCTCAGCAGGAATTTATTCATGGTTACCTTTAGGTTTTAAGGTAATGAAAAAAATAGAAGACATTGTCAGACAAGAACAAAATAAAATTGGAGCTCAAGAAATATTAATGCCAACAATTCAATCCAGTGAAATTTGGAAAGAAAGTGGTCGTTATGACGATTATGGTGAAGAGATGTTAAGAATAACCGACCGTCAAAATAGAGAAATGTTATATGGGCCAACCAATGAGGAACAGGTTACTGAAATTTTTAGATCTTCAATAAAATCTTATAAATCACTCCCACAACTTATGTATCATATTCAATGGAAGTTCAGAGATGAAATTAGACCTAGATTTGGAATTATGCGCGGTAGAGAGTTTTATATGAAAGATGCCTATTCATTTGATGTATCAGATGAAGAAGCTTTTTATTCTTATAATAAATTCTTTCTTTCTTATTTAAGAACATTTAAAAGATTATCTTTGACAGCAATACCTATGGCTGCTGACACAGGACCTATAGGTGGAAATTTATCTCATGAATTTATTATTCTTGCAGATACAGGTGAAAGTAAAATTTTCACTGACAAAAGAATATTTGATCTTGATACTGCTGATACTCAACTAGAAAAAGTATCGTTGGAAAGTATGAGAAAAAAATATGAAAAGTTTTATGCTGTAACTGATGAAAAGTTTAATAAAGAAGATTTTGAAAAAATTGTTTCTAAGGAAAATCAATTGATTACAAAAGGTATCGAGGTAGGTCATATATTTTATTTTGGTGACAAGTATTCAAAACCAATGGGTGCATCAGTTGATTTACCAGGGGGGAAGAAAGATTTTGTTAAAATGGGCTCTTATGGAATTGGTGTGTCAAGGTTAGTAGGGGCTATAATTGAAGCAAAATATGATGACAAAAATGAAATCATGAAATGGCCATTGTCTGTTGCTCCTTATGACATTGCTTTAATACCTATGATAAATAAAAATGACACCTCAGCTTTAGATAAAGCAAATAATATCAATATAGAATTAATCAAAAATAATATTGATGCAATCATTGATGATACAGATGAAAATTTTTCATCTAAAATTAAAAAAATGAATTTAATTGGAGCCCCGTATCAAATTATTATTGGTAAGAAAAGCGAAGGTGATTTATTAGAGTTTAAAGAAGCTGGTGAAGAAACTCAAAATTTACCACTAGGTAAAATTATAGAAATTATAACTAAACAAAAAAATTCAATTTGATTTCTACTTTAGAAAAAGAAATTACTTTTAGATTTTTAAAAACCAGAAAAAAAGATGGTTTTTTGAATGTTATATCAATTTTTTCTTTTATTGGCATAAGTCTCGGTGTTGCAGTTCTTATCATCGTAATGTCAGTCATGAATGGATTTAGAACTGAATTAATTGAAAAGATAGTTGGCTTTAATGCTCATGCGGTTGTCAAAGCCTACGATAAATCGTTAGCTTCATTATCAGATAAAGATTTTGCTAAAGGTGTTTTATCAAATGACGGAGAAGCAGTTATTTTTCACAAGAACGGCACTAAAGGAGTTTTGTTAAAAGGTTATTTTGAAAAAGATTTTAATGATCTGAAAATTTCAAATAATGATAGTTTTTTTGGTTCAAAAAATTTAAATGAAAATACCATTTCTATTGGTCGAGATTTAAGTAATATATTAGGATTAGATATTGGAGATGAGGTTTCAATTACCTCACCCTCAGGAGTTCAAACGTTAGTTGGGTCTTTACCAAAGCAAAAATTATTTCTTATAACTTCAATATTTGAAAGCGGATTATCTGAATATGATGAAAATATTGCTTATATAAATTTAAACACTTTAGAAGATTTTTTTGACAAAAATAAAAATGATAGATTTACCGAGTATTATTTTAAAGATCCAAAAAATATAGAAAATTATAAAGCAAAACTGATGAAACTATACCCTGATGCATTTGTATATACTTGGGCTGATATGAATAGTTCATTATTTTCAGCACTGAAAGTTGAGAGAAATGTGATGTTTATTATTTTATCTTTAATTATTATTGTCGCTGCTTTTAATATAATTTCAGGTTTAACAATTTTAGTTAAAAATAAAACTCGAGATATTGCAATTTTAAAATCTATTGGAGTTTTAAATAAATCTATAATTAAAATTTTTTTTCTTGTTGGTGTTACAATTGGAGCTTCAGCAACAATTTTTGGAATATTTTTAGGTGTAACATTCTCAATTTATGTAGAAAACATTAGACAATTTTTAAGCTCTACTTTTAATATTAGTTTATTTCCAGAGGAAATATATTTTTTAAGCAAGATGCCCTCAGAAATAAATATTAATTCTATAGTAATTATAACAATCTGTTCGATATTAATAACAATAGTAGTTTCTATATTTCCAGCGCTCAAAGCTGCAAATATGGATCCTATAAAATCACTTAAGTATGAATAATTTTTTAGAATTAAATAATATAAGGAAAAGTTTTACTACAGAAAAAAAAATTAATGTATTAAGAGGTCTATCTAGAAAATTTAGGTTAGGTAAAACTTACGCAATAATGGGACCTTCTGGTTCTGGAAAATCAACTTTACTTAATTTAATTTCGTTAATTGATAAACCAACATCTGGCACAATTAAGCTTGGTAATCTTGAGATTAATTTTAATCAAAATGAAAAAAATGATTCAATTAGAGCTAAAAAACTAGGCATCGTTTACCAAGAAAATAATCTTCTTGGTGATTTTACAGCACTGGAAAATGTTTATTTTGCCTCTTTATCTATTAATAATGATAAAAAATTAGCATTATCTAAAGCTGTAAAATTATTAAAAAAAGTTGGACTTTCAAACAGATTAAATCATTTCCCCTCTCAACTTTCTGGAGGTGAATGTCAAAGAGTTGCAATAGCAAGAGCGATTATTAATGATCCTCAAATTATTTTAGCTGATGAGCCAACTGGTAGTTTAGACATGAATACAGCTAAAGATATTTTTAAACTTTTAAACAAACAAAAAAGATCAGACAGAATAATTATATTTGCAACTCATAATAGATTTTTTGCAAAAAAAGCAGATTATCTATTGGAGATGAGAGATGGTAGTATAAAATCATCTAATGTCTGAGTCTGTCTTACAAAATTTTAATCATTTAAAAATACATACACAATATTCAATTTGCGAAGGAGCGGCTAGAATTGATGATTTGCAAGAATATTCTAAGAAAAATAAAATAAAATCCTTAGGTTTATGTGACACCTCAAATTTATGTGGTGCACTAGAATTTGCTGAAAAGATCTCAAAGTCCGGTACTCAGCCAATAATTGGAACTCAAATTAATTTTAAAACTGGAGAAACAACAGGTTTACTTCCATTGTTTGCTCTAAATGAAGTTGGATATAAAAATATAATAGAACTTTCATCTTTATCGTATTTGGAAAACGATGAATTGTCAGATCCGCATGTAGATTTTGAATTATTATTAAGCCATTCCAAAGGTGTTGCTGTATTTTCAGGAACTGTTTTTGGTTTATTTGGTAAATTATTTGATAAAGGAAAGTTTAGTGAAATTGATGAACTTTATAATAAAATTAAAAATGCTTTTGATGACAGATTTTACATAGAGATTCAAAGACATAATGACCAAAGTGAAATCGGATTTGAAAAATTTAATTTAAAAAAATCTTTAGATTTGGAAATACCTATTATTGCAACTAATGAAGTTTTTTATTTAGATAAAGAAATGCACGAAGCTCATGACACTTTAATTTGTATTGGTAACAAGACATACGTAAATGAAAAAAATAGATTAAGATTTACTGACCAACATTATTTAAAAACTAACTCAGAGATGTCTGAATTATTTGCTGACTTACCTGAAGCTTTAGAAAATAATTATAATTTTCCATTAAGATGTAGTTATAGACCGTTATTTTCTAACCCAATATTGCCCAATATTAGCAGTGACAAAGATGGAAATGCGGATGAAATTTTAAAAAAAGATTCCATTGAAGGATTAAAAGTCAAATTCAATAAGATCTTTAATTTAAGTAATGAAAATTTAGAAAGTAACAATTCTTACAAAGAATATAAGAACAGGCTTAATCACGAACTTTCTATTATTATAGAAATGAAATATTCGAGTTATTTTCTTATAGTTGCTGACTATATTAAATGGGCAAAAAATAATGATATCCCAGTAGGTCCTGGAAGAGGCTCAGGCGCTGGTTCATTAGTAGCTTGGTGTTTATCAATTACAGACGTTGATCCAATAAAATTTAATCTTATTTTTGAAAGATTTTTAAATCCAGATAGAATTTCAATGCCAGACTTTGATATAGATTTTTGCGAGGATAAAAGAGATCAAGTTTTTGAGTATTTAACTACAAAATATAAAGACAGTGTAGCTCACATTATAACGTTTGGTAAATTAAAAGCACGAATGGTGATTAGAGACGTTGGAAGAGTTTTGGGATTAGCATATGGATTTGTTGACAGCATATCTAAGATGATACCTTTTGATCCATCTAGACCACAAAATTTAACTCAGTGCATTGCTGGGGAGCCACGATTACAAAAACTCATAAATGATGATCCAAGGGTAAAGAAACTTACTGATCTCTCACTAAAATTAGAAGGTCTAAATAGGAATGTTGCAACACATGCAGCTGGAGTGGTAATAGCTGATAAAAAACTCACTGAAGTTGTTCCTTTATACAAAGATGTTACTGCAGATTTATTGTTACCATCTACTCAATTCGATATGTACTCAGCAGAAAATGCAGGTTTGGTAAAATTTGATTTTTTGGGCTTAAAAACACTTACAGTAATAAGCAATACACAAAAACTTGTAAGAAAAAAAATTAAAGATTTTGATATAGAAAAAATAAGTTACGAAGATCAAAAAGTTTTTGACCTAATGTCAACTGGTAAAACAGTTGGCCTATTCCAAATTGAAAGTGCTGGTATGAGAGAAGCCTTAATTCAAATGAAGCCAAACCATATTGAAGACATTATTGCATTAGTTGCCCTCTATAGACCAGGACCAATGAGTAATATTCCAACATATAATGATTGTAAACATGGAAAGCAAAAACCAGATTATTTGCACCCACTTCTAGAAGATATTTTAAAACCAACTTATGGTGTAATTATTTATCAAGAACAGGTAATGCAGATTGCACAAAAATTATCTGGATTTACAGCAGGACAAGCTGATCTTTTAAGAAGAGCAATGGGTAAAAAGAAAAGATCAGAACTTGAAAAACAGAAACAAGGGTTTATTGCTGGAGCTGTTAAAAATGGAATAGCTAAAGATGTTGCTGCTGGAATTTTTTTAAAAATAGAGCCATTTGCAGAATATGGCTTTAATAAAAGTCACGCTGCTGCATATGCAATTATTTCTTACCAAACTGCATTTTTAAAAACATATTATCCAAAAGAGTTCATTGCAGCTTCTATGTCTATGGATATATCTAATCAAAACAAGTTAAGTGAGTTTTACGAAGAATTAAAAAGATTAAATGTTGAAGTTGTCCGTCCAGATATAAACGAATGTTTTGCTGATTTTAGAACAATTGATGATAAATTTTATTATGCATTAGGAGGAATTAAAGCTGTGGGTTATGAGGCAATATCAAATATAGTTGAGGAAAGAATTTTAAATGGAAAATTTGAGTCAATTCATGATTTTATAACTAGAATAAATCCAAAAGATATAAACAAACTTCAATTAGAAGGTTTAGTTAAAGCAGGTGCTTTTGATAAATTAAACCCAAATAGACAAGCTTTGTATAATTCTATACCTGCAATTATAGCTAAAAGTAAAAATATATTTGATAATAAATCTACAAATCAGATTGATTTATTCTCAGAAGATGAAAGTGCGCAGGATGATATTTTAATTAAGACCGAAGATTGGAAATTTGAAGAAAGATTATCAAAAGAATTTGAAGCAGTAGGTTTCTTTATTTCAGACCATCCGTTAAATCAATTTATAGAAATTTTCAATGATTATAAAATAATAGATTATTTAAGTTTTATTTCAAAAGAAGATTTAAAAGATGCTAACATAGCCGCAACGCTCCTGAAAGTTCAAGAAAGAAAAACAGCAAAAGGAAATTCTTACGCTGTTTTAAAATTAACAGATTTATCAAGTGTATTTGAACTTTTTATTTTCTCAGATGTTTTAGAATTAAATAGAGAAATTTTGAAAGAAGGTAGTTCACTTATTTTAACATTATTTAAAAATGTTTCTAATGATGAAAATCGATTAACTAGAATTAATGTACAAAAAATAGCCTCGCTAAAAGATTTATTTAAAAATCCTATAAATGAGGTTTCATTTAAGCTAAATTCCGAAGATCAAATTAAAAAAATATCTACAATTTTGAATGATGAAGGTAAAACCATAGTAAATATTAATCTAGTTACAAAAGATAATATTCTTAAATTTAGATTAAAAAAAACCCGGAAATTAGACAGAAAAGCTCTAAATCTCATAAGAAATCAAGAAATTCAGGCAATAATTAACTAAATAATCACTTGTTAAATATAGTAATTATTTGTAAATAACCCTAAATTAAATTAACACGCACACAGTTGTTGGTTTTATACCTCCGGTCCTTAATTGGAAATTACTGTGGTGGCTTAACCGGGAATAAATATGAAAATACCTAACGTAACAATACAACAATTATTAGAAGCTGGCGTTCATCTTGGTCACAAAACTTTAAGGTGGAACCCAAAAATGAAAAAGTACATATTTGGAAAAAGAGATTCTATTCACATTATTGACTTAACACAAACTCTTGAGTTGACCAAAGTAGCTTTAGAAAAAATTTATGAAACTATTTCAAATAATGGAAAAATTTTATTTGTATCTACTAAAAAACAAGCATCAGAAGCCATAGCTGAAGTTGCTAAAGAAACAGATCAATATTTTGTAAACTATAGATGGTTAGGCGGTATGCTAACTAATTGGGGAACAATATCAAATTCAATAAAAAAGTTAAAAAAATTAGAAACTGATTTGGTAGCTGAAAATAGAGGATTTACTAAAAAAGAACTTTTAAAAATGAGTGTTAAAAAAGATAAGCTTCAAAGATCTTTGGGCGGAATAGCTGAAATGAAAAAAGTTCCAGATTTAGTATTTGTAATTGATACAAATTACGAGTCATTAGCTATTGCTGAGTCTGCTAAATTAGGAATACCAATCATAGCTATTCTAGATAGTAATTCTAATCCAGAAAATATTGATTATCCAATTCCAGGTAATGATGATGCAAGAAGAGCTATTGATCTTTATTGTAATTTAATCAAAGAAACAATTAATAGCGCCAAAACTTCTGCACCTCAAGTCGAATCAAAAAAAAATAAATCTGCAGATGTTAAAGCTGAAGATAAAACCAAAACTATTCAGGAGTTAGATAGAGAAAAATTGGAGAAAAAATTTTCCAATGAAGATAAGGAGAAATTAAACTAATGAGTGATATAGAAAAGGTTAAAAAACTAAGAGAAGCAACTGGCGCAGGTTTTAAAGACTGTAATTTAGCTATTAAAGAGTCAAATGGAAATTTAGATAAAGCAATTGAAATTTTAAGAGTTAAAGGAATTTCTAAAGCAGCAAAAAAAATGTCTAGAGATGCAAAGGAAGGAGTTGTAGTGCTTAGTGGAGATAATAACAAAACTTCTGTTATTGAGGTAAATTGTGAAACAGATTTTGTTGCAAAAAATGAGGACTTTATTTCCTTTGTTAAAGAATTAAGTGAACTAAATAATCAAAAAAATTCAAACATAGAAGAATTAAAAAAAACTAAAATGCAAAATGACCAAACTGTAGAAGACAATTTGGTTGCTTTAATTGCTAAAATTGGTGAAAAAATCACCATTGGAAAAGCTAAAACATTAGAAAATACAGATGGAGTAAATAATCATTATCTTCATACAGTTATAAAAGACAATGTAGCAAAATTAGCAGTTATGGTTTCACTAGATACAAAAGATAATTCAGACTTAATCATTTCTTTTAGTAAACAATTATCTATGCATATTGCAGCATCAAATCCATTAGCTTTAGACTCTAATTCAATAGATCAATCAATTATTGATAAAGAACAAAAATTGGTTACAGAAGAATTAAAAAATTCAGGAAAGCCTGATGATATCGCAAAAAAAATTAGCTTAGGCAAAATGAATAAATTTAAAGAAGAAAATGCACTTTTAACTCAAGCCTGGGTAATGGAACCTAAGAAAAAAGTTCAAGATGTATTAAAAGAACTATCAATAGCTGATTTGAAAATTAAAGAGTTTTATAGAATCAAAATAGGAGAGTAAATGTTTGATGAAAAATCATATGGCCTTAAAATGGATAAAGCTATTGATGTATTTTCTAAAGAATTGTCTTCTCTTAGAACCGGACGAGCAAACGCATCTATGTTAGATTTAATTAAAGTAGATGTATATGGTCAACAAATGCCAATAAACCAAGTTGGAAGTATCACTACACCAGAGCCCAGGATGATAAATATTCAAGTATGGGATGTTAACAATGTATCTTTAGTTGATGCAGCTATTCAAAAGTCTGACCTAGGTCTGAATCCTCAAATAGATGGACAATTAATAAGATTACCAATACCAGAACTTAACGAAGAAAGAAGAACTGAACTTAAGAAATTAATCAAATCTATTGGTGAAAAATGTAAAGTTTCAATTAGAAATATAAGAAGAGAAGCAAACGAAGAACTAAAAAAACTTTTAAAAAAAAAAGAAATTGGCGAAGATGAAGAAAAATTAAACGAAAAAAGTATTCAAACAATTACAGATCAACATATCAACAAAGTTGACGAAAAGGTTTTAGTAAAAGAAAAAGAAATAATGACAATATGAATCCATTAAAGCATGTAGCCATTATTATGGATGGCAATGGTAGATGGGGTTTAAAAAATTATAATTCTAGAAACAAGGGCCACAGATATGGTTTAAAGACTGTTGAAAAAATTATAAAGGCATCAATTCAAAATAAAATATCATTTTTAACATTGTATGCTTTTTCAACAGAAAATTGGAAGAGACCAATAAGTGAAGTGAGTTATTTGTTTAAATTACTAGAAAATTTTCTTAACAATAAGATTTTTGATCTTCATAAACAACAAATTAAATTAAAGATTATAGGTAAAAAAAATTTTTCAAAAAAATTAAATAAATTACTTTTATTTTGTGAAAATAAGACAAAAAATAATAAAAAATTACAAATTAATCTAGCTCTTAATTATGGATCGAAAAGTGAAATAATAAATGCTGTAAAATTAATAAATAAAAATAAAAAAAAAATTAATGAAACAAATATTTCTAATTGTTTGTATACTAAAAATATTCCAGATCCTGATATATTAATTAGAACAGGAAACACAAATAGACTCAGTAATTTTTTACTATGGCAGATTTCTTATTCAGAAATTTTTTTTATTAAAAAACTTTGGCCAGATTTTAATGAAAAAGATTATAATGTTATTATAAAAAAATTCTTAAAACTTAAAAGAAATTTTGGAAGTATTTAATGAATTTAGAAACAAACTTAATCAAAAGAATTTTTACTTCAATTATACTTTTATTAATTCTTTTTTGTTCAATTTTTATAAATAAAAATTTATGGTTAATACTTTTATTAATCTCATCTATAATTTGTTTTATTGAATTTAGAAATTTGATTAATAAAATGTTTTCTAAAATTCATTATATTTTTTTATCTAATATACTTTCTCTTTTATATCTAATTATTTTTGTTTATTGTTCTTACAATATTTACAATTCACCACCATATTTACTTATTTTTACTTTATTGATTTGTATTTTTTCTGATACAGGAGGATATGTAATTGGTAAAACTATAGGTGGAAAAAAATTAACTAAAATTAGTCCAAATAAAACAATATCTGGTAGCATAGGTTCATTCGTTTTCTCTCTGATACCAGCAATAATTTTTTTAAATCTTGATAATTCATTAGATTTTTTTGTTATCATTTTTTCTACTTTAGTTATTTCATTTATATGTCAGTGTGGAGATTTATTAATATCAATATTGAAAAGAATAGCTAAAGTTAAAGATACAGGATCAGTTTTACCTGGTCATGGTGGTTTGTTGGATAGGATAGATGGAATTTTATTCGTTATACCTTTAACTTATTATTTTCATAAATTATATATTATATCATGAAAAAAAATGTTGTTATTTTTGGATCTACCGGATCTGTTGGAACAAACACTTTTGAAGTAATAAAAAATGATAAAAAAAATTTTAATGTTATTTTGTTATCCACAAATTCAAATGTTAAAAAAATTATTAGTCAAGCAAAACAACTAAACGTTAAAAATATTATCATAAATAATCAACAAGAATATCTTAAAGCAAAAAAAAAATATAAAAAATTAAAAATCAATATTTATAATAAATTAATTGAAATAAATAAAATTTTACAAAAAAATAAAATTTATTATTCAATGGTTTCAATTTCTGGAATAGAGGGTCTTGAGGCAACATTGTTATTATCAAAATATACAAAAAATTTAGCAGTCGTAAACAAGGAGTCGATTATCAGTGGCTGGAGCTTAATTAAAAAAAACCTAAAAAAATATAATACAAAATTTTTACCAATAGACTCTGAGCATTATTCCATCTTTACTTTGTTAAAAGAACATAAAATTGAAGAAATAAAAAAAATTTATATTACAGCTTCTGGCGGTCCATTTTTAAATTTTCCAAAAAATAAATTTAAATCAATTAAACCAAAAATGGCTTTAAAACATCCTAATTGGAAAATGGGTAAGAAAATAACAATAGATTCAGCAACTTTAATGAACAAAGTCTTTGAAGTCATTGAAGCTCGACATATATTTGATGTCCCATATAGAAAGATATCAATTTTAATACATCCTAAATCATACGTACATGCCATTGTAGAATTCAATAATGGAATAACAAAAATGTTAATGCATGAACCAAATATGAAAATACCTATTAAAAATTCTATTTATCAATCAGGTGCAAACACAATAAAAACAAAATCACTTAATTTTAAAATTTTAAACAATTTAAATTTTAAAAATGTAAATAAAAATAAATTTTCTTGTACAAAACTTTTAAATAAATTACCAAATTTTAATTCATTGTATGAAACTGTATTGTTAACCATAAATGATTTTTTAGTACATAAATTTTTGAATAACGAGATTGATTTTCTTAGACTTAACAAATTAATTTACAAGATTTCAAATTCTACTGAATTTTTAAAATATAAAAAAATAAAGCCTAATAATATTGATCAAATTTACAGACTGAAAAAATATGTAAGTATAAAAATGAATTATTTAAGTGTATAAATCATTGCATGAAAAAAATTTACGTTAAAGTTTTATTCTTTTTTTTGTTTATATTCAATTATGCTAATTCAGCAATAATCAAGAATATAGATGTTGAAGGAAATCAAAGGATATCAAAAGAAACAATAATTGTATTGGCTGATATTAAAATTAATGAAAATTATGATATTGATGACTTAAACAATTCTTTAAAAAAACTTTACAATACAAATTTTTTTAGTGACATCGATATATTTGAAGAGAATGGAATTTTAAAAATTTCTGTAATTGAAAATCCTATTATTGAAGAAATTGAAATAATTGGTGTAAAAAAAAAAAGTTTTAAAGATATCATCTATGAAGAGATATCTCTCAAAAATAGAAAATCATACACTCAAATAGCATTACAAAAAGACCTAGATTTAATCAATAATATTCTCAAAACAAATGGCTTTTATTTTGCTGATATAAAAACATCTTTAAAAAAAAATAATGAATTAAATTCTGTAAAAATTACTCTAGATATAAATCTTGGTAAAAAAGCTAAAATTAAAGAGATTGTATTCATAGGTGATAAAAAAATTAAAGATAAAAAATTATTAGAGCTAATTGCATCTGAAGAGCATAAATTTTGGAAATTTATATCTAATAAAGTTTATCTGAATCAATCATTAATTAATCTCGATAAGCGTCTTTTAGAAAATTATTATAAAAATAATGGATATTATAATGTCAAAGTACTTAATTCATTCGCTGAATTAAACAACGAAGGTTCATTTAAACTCATCTTCAACATAAACGCTGGAAAAAAACATTTTTTCAATAATTTTTCTTTGGAGTTACCTCAAGATTATAAAGATAATGATTTTAAAAAAATTAAAAAAATTTTTAAGAAACTTCAAAACGAAACATATTCACTAGATAATTTAAATCTTATCTTAGACGAAATTGACCGTATAGCCTCCTCCAAGCTTTATGATTTTATAAAAGTTGATGTTTCTGAGAATATTATAGACCAAAATAAAATAGATTTTGTATTTACTGTTTCTGATTCTGATAAATTTTATGTAGAAAAAATTAACATATTTGGAAATTTCAACACAATTGAGGAAGTAATACGTAATAATTTTATTGTTGATGAAGGAGACCCTTTCAATGAAATTTTATTTAACAAATCAATAAATAAAATTAAATCATTAGGAATTTTTAAAAAAGTAGAGTCAAATGTTAATGAGGGATCAACGCCAAATACCAGAATAGTAAATATTTCAGTTGAAGAAAAACCAACAGGTGAAATTTCATTAGGAGCTGGTGTTGGAACATCTGGATCCGTAATAGGTGGTGGAATTAAAGAGAAAAATTTTCTTGGTAAAGGAGTTACTTTAAAGGCAGATTTAGAGATTTCAGAAGAATCAATCAAAGGAGCACTTACCTATGCCAAACCTTATTTTAACTATACAGATAATACTTTATTTACAACAATAAAATCTACCAATGAAGATAATCTTACTGCCTCTGGATATAAAATATCTACTGCCGGTTTTTCTCTAGGAACAAAATTTGAGCAATATGAAAATTTATTTTTTAGTCCAGAATTAGATTTTTCAATTGAAGATTTAACAACAAACTCGACTGCATCTTCAAATTTAAAAAAACAAGAAGGAAATTATACTGATTTTTATTTTAATTATGGTTTAGATTTCGATACCAGAGATTCTTCATATAACCCATCTAGAGGAAATAAATTATCTTTTTTTCAACAATTTCCAATTTCTTCTAGTAAAAATGAAATTTCAAATTCAATTACCTTTACTAAGTACAAATCATTAAACGAGTCGAAAAGTATGACCGGAAAAGCTAGTTTTTATTTTAAAGCAGTAAATTCTTTAGATGGTTCTGATGTAAGAATTTCAAAAAGAGCAAAAATGCCTTATTACAGATTAAGAGGTTTTCAAAAAGGTAAAATTGGCCCTAAAGATAATGATGATTACATAGGTGGAAATTATGTATCTGCATTAAATTTTTCTACTAATTTACCAGGTATACTAACAAGTTTTGAAAATTTAGACTTTTCTTATTTTATAGATATTGGGAATGTTTGGGGTGTAGATTATGATAACTCAATTGAAGACTCAAATACAATTAGAAGTTCTACTGGAATAGCATTAGAATTTTTATCTCCTGTCGGTCCTTTAAGTTTTTCATTGAGCCAACCAATAACAAAAAAATCTACAGATAAAACAGAATCTTTCAGGTTCAATCTTGGAACAACGTTCTAATTAATGATTAAAAAATTTTTTTTCTATTTTATAATTTTTATTTTTAACATTAATAACTCTTTTGCATCTGAAAAAATCGCTTTTATTGATTTAAATTATATTTTTTTAAATTCTAACGCTGGAAAAAATTTAAATTTACAAATAAAAGAACAAAAAGAAAATTTAGATTTAGAGATAAAAATCTTTAAGAAAGAAATTGATGATAAAAAAAATCTCATAACAGCTCAAAAAAATGTTCTTTCACAATCTGAATATGAAAAAAAAGTTTTAGATTTAGAGAACAATGTTAAAGAAATTAATTTAAAAATTTCACAAAAAAACAGAGATTTATCAATATTTAAATCAAAGGCCGAAAAACAATTCTTTGAAAAACTTAATATTATTGTTGAAAAATACTCTATATCAAATTCAATAAATTTAATTTTAAAAAAAGAAAATTTGCTGATGGGTAAAAAAAATTTAGATATAACCGAGGATATTTTCAAAATATTTAATGAAAATATTAAAGAGATAATTATAAACTAATTATGAATTTAAATAAAAAACAAATAGCTGATTTATTACCACATCGTGAACCAATGCTTTTAATTGACGAACTAAAAAATATTAAAAAACTACATTCTGCTACCGGGATTATGAATGTTAAAAAAGATGCTTTCTATGTCGACGGTCATTTCCCGGGTCAACCTGTTTTACCTGGGGTTTTAATAGTTGAAGCATTTGGTCAGGCTGCTGCAGCTTTAACAGCTCATGGTATTGATAAAAAAGAGTATGAAAATAAATTAGTTTTTTTAATGAGTGTTGAAAAAGCTAGATTTAGAAACCCAGTTATTCCTGACTGTAAACTTGAATTAAATATTGAAGCTATTCGTTCCCATGGGAGGGTTTGGAAATATAAAGGAGAGGCCTTTGTTTCCGGAAAAAGAATGGCAGATGCTCAATGGTCAGCTACAATTGTTGACAAAAAATAATTAGTAATATTTGTTGATAAGTATTTGTAGATTGTTTTGGTAAAAAACAATTAATGATTAATCCTTTTTTTGAAAACAAAGGTCCAAAAAAAATTGAAGAGATTTTAACTCAGATAAAATCTCAAAATATATCTAAATTTAGTGGAATAAATATTACTGATATCAAAGATCTTGTTAATGCATCAAATAAAGATATTACATTTTTTCATTCTAAAAAATATGAATTAGCAGCTTCAAAAACAAAAGCCGCTTTCTGCATTACAACAAAAAATTTATCCAATAAATTACCAGATACTTGCAAACCAATAGAAGTTGATAATGTTCTTGTATCAACAGCGATGGTTACCACAATGTTTTACCCTGATGCTATTACAGATGATTTTGATGTTCATACCTCAAACATAGAAAAAACTTCTTATAATAATTCTGTAAATCATGGTCAAAATATATTAATTGGAAAGAATGTTAAAATTGGATCAAACTGTTCAATTGGTCACAACACAATTATTGAAAGCAATGTTGTTATTGGTGATAATTGTTCAATAGGATCCAACGTTATTATTAGAAACACATTAATTAAAAACAATGTTTTAATTTTAGACGGCTGTGTTGTTGGAAAAAAAGGATTCGGTTTTTTTCCAAGTAATAATGGAAATATACGTTATCCTCATATTGGTATAGTTATAATTGAAGATAATTGTGAGATTGGTTGTGGCTCAACAATTGACAGAGGTTCTTTATCAAATACTGTAATTGGCAAAAATACTTTCTTAGATAATCAAGTACATATAGCTCACAATAACAAAATTGGTGATAATTGTATCATTGCTGGACAGGTTGGTTTTGCTGGAAGCTCTTCCTTAGGAAATAATGTTATGATTGGTGGACAAGCAGGAATATCTGGACATTTGAAAGTAGGAAACAATGTTCAAATAGGTGGTGGTTCAGGAGTGATCAAAGATATACCTGATAACTCTAAAGTTATGGGGTATCCAGCTAAAGATTTAAAAAGATTTATTAAGGAAAACAAATGATACATAAAACTTCAATAATTGATCCAAAAGCAAAAATAGCATCAAATGTTGTTATCGGTCCATATTGCGTAATTGGTCCTAATGTTGAAATTGGCGAGAACACTATTATTCAATCGCATGTTAATATTTCAGTAAATGCCAAAATTGGAAAGGGAAATAATATTTATCCTTTCGTTTCTATTAATAATCCACAGGACTTGAAATACAATGGTGAACTTACAAAGTTAGTAATTGGTGATAATAATAAAATCAGAGAATATGTAACAATAAATCCTGGAACAGTCGGTGGTGGCGGTAAAACAGTAATTGGAGATAACTGTTTATTTATGATTTCTTCACATATTGCTCATGATTGCCAAGTTGGAAATAACGTAATAATTGCTAACAATGTCCCTTTAGGTGGTCATGCAATCATTGAGGATAATGTTATTATTGGTGGTAACTCTGCTGTTCAGCAATTCACCAGAATTGGAAAAATGGCTATGATTGGTGGAATGACAGGTGTATTGCATGACGTAATTCCTTATGGATTATCAACAGGAAATAGAAATTCATTGCAAGGACTGAACTTAATAGGGCTAAGAAGAGCCAAATTTGAAAATAAGGATATCTTAGGCTTAAGCGAAGCTTATAAAGAAATCTTTGCCACTAAAAACATTAATGAAAATATAATTAAATTGAATGGTTCTTTCAAAGAGAATCCGTTAGTTAAAAATGTAATTGATTTTATAACAAAAGATAAAAAAAGATCTATTTGCACACCATTTTCATAAAATGATAGGATTAATTTTTGGTGATACTGATTTTCCAAACGAAATTCTTAAAACTATCAAAAAAAAGAAAATAAAGTATTTGATAGTTGATTTATCAAAATCAAAGAAATTTAAAAAAAATAAAAAATCTTACGCAGTATCAATAGGTCAGTTTGGTAAAATTATTAACATTCTTAAAGAAAATAAATGTAAAAAAGTCTTATTTGCTGGAAGAGTAAATAAACCAAACTTTTCTAAATTGAAATTAGATTTAAAAGGAATTTATTATATTCCTAGAATAATTAAAGCCTCAAAGCTTGGAGATGCTGCTATACTTAAAGAAATTATTAAAATATTAGATCAAAATAAGATTAAAACTGAAAATTCACTTACATTTAATTCAGAATTATCCTTAAAGAAAGGAAATTTTTCAAAAATCAAACCAAATAAGCAAGATCAACTAGATATTAAAAAAGCAGTAAAAACATTAAATAATTTAAAACAATATAATTTTAGTCAGGGGGTTGTGGTTAGAAATAAAAAGGTAGTTTCTATTGAAGGAAAAGGTGGAACCCAAAAAATGCTTGAAAAAAGTAAAAGTAAAAAATTTAGAAATCACGGTGTCTTAGTAAAGTTTCCAAAAAAGAAACAAGACCTAAGAATTGATCTACCTACCATTGGATTAAAGACTTTAAAACAAAGTAAAACTGCAGGATTGAAAGGGATTGTTGTTAAAAATAAACAACATGTTTTTTTGGATCAAAGAAAATGTATTAACTTTGCTAATAAAAATAAGATGTTTATCTCTGTAATATGAAAAAGATTTTTATACTTACTGGTGAACCTTCTGGAGATAAACTTGCTTCTAAAGTCATATCTCAACTTCAAAAAAAAGATCCTAATATTGAATTTTCTTGTGTCGGTGGAACACATTTAAATTCATTAGGAATAAAATCTATTTTTGATCTTAAAGAAATTACCTATATTGGTTTCACAAGTGTTTTGTTAAACATTTTTAAAATAAAAAATAAAATAAATAAAACCGTAGAAGAGATAATAAAATTTAATCCTGATGTTTTATTTAGTGTTGATAGTCCTGATTTTACATTAAGAGTTGCTGAAAAAGTAAAAAAAAAAAACAATGAAATAAAGACTGTTCATTATGTTGCTCCTCAAGTATGGGTATGGCGTAAGGGTAGAGTTAAAAAATTTAAAAAATTTTTAGATCATGTTTTGTTATTATTTGATTTTGAAAAAAAATATTTTGATAAAGAAAATATTCCAAATACTTTTGTTGGCCATCCACTATTAGAACAAGAAACAAAAAATAGAACAGATCTATCTAATATTATATCTAGTGATAAAAAAATTATTTCACTTTTTTGTGGTAGTAGATCATCTGAAGTAAATTTACTCTTACCAATATTGATTGATTTTATAAATTTAATGAATAAAAAATTTGATAATTTCACTTTTGTTTTTCATGCAACTGATGAAAATAAAAATTTAATCAATGTTGAAATAAATAATGCCAATTTAGAAAATATTGAGGTTATTTCTGATGAAGATATAAAAAAACAAGTATTGAATAATTCTATTTTTGCAGTTTCAAAATCTGGAACAATTTCTCTTGAAATCTGTAATGCGAAAGTTCCCTCGATAATTATTTATAAAATGAATTTTTTAAATTTTTTGATTGTCAAAATGTTAGTAAAAATAAAATTTGCTAACATCATCAATATTATAAATAACAAAGAAATAATTCCAGAATTAATTCAAAAAGAATGTAATGCTAAAGAGATTTATAATTCTGTTGTTTACTTTTTAAAAAATCCAGAATTAATGAAAAAACAAATTAGTGATTGTGAGGAAACTTTAACTAAAATTAGATCTAAAACTTCATCCTCTGATGAGGCTGCTTCAGTATTAAACAATTATCTTGTTAGTTAATCTTTTTGTTACTTCCTCTTTTCCTAGAGAAATAATTATATCATATATACCAGGCCCAAATTTTGAACCTGTTAAAGCTATTCTCAAAGGTTGTCCAACGCCTTTAAAATTTGTATCGTTTGATTTAATTAAATCATTTACTATCGGCTCTAATGTTTCTTTGCTAATTTTATCAACGGCAGCAAATTTATTAGAAAAATCAGAAATGACTTTTTTTGCCTTGTCATCAATTAGTTTAATATCGTCCTGATTAAACTTTACTTCATCTACCATAATATATTGACCATTATTAAATATATCTTCTAATGTTTTGGCTTTGTTCTTTAAGAAAGTTAGAGATTTTTTTATGTTATCTTTTTTATCTGATTTAATTTCACTTTTATATAATTTGCAATATTCAGTAAGTTGATTGAATAAATCATTTTCATCAATATTTTTAATGTAATGCTCATTCATTGATAAAATTCTACTCATATCTAACTTAGATGGTGACTTTCCTATACCTTCTATGTTGAAGTGTTTAATACTCTCATCTAAAGTAAAGATTTCCTTATCCTCATAAGACCAACCTAATCTAAGTAAATAATTCCTTAATGCATCAGGCATTATGCCGATTTTGGAATAATCATCTAATGTTGATGCATTGTCTCTTTTTGATAACTTTTTACCTTCTATAGTATGAATAAGGGGT
Organism: uncultured Pelagibacteraceae bacterium; assembly: GCA_902596185.1. Classification (GTDB taxonomy): domain Bacteria; phylum Pseudomonadota; class Alphaproteobacteria; order Pelagibacterales; family Pelagibacteraceae; genus Pelagibacter. Next base: position 5,983 of record CACJSX010000005.1, on the reverse strand, counting down.
ATATGTGCAAACTTTGGTAAATCCCAATTCATTGCTTCATAAATTTGCATTTGTTTAAATGTATTAATTTTATGATCATCTCCTCTAATTATATGTGTCATTTTCATTTGATGATCATCTACAGTCGCAGATAAATTATATGTTGGTGAACCATCATTTCTTAAGATTATAAAATCTTCAATTGTACTATTTTCAATTTCAACATCACCTTGAACCAAATCTTTAAGTATTGTTGATCCTTCTATTTTACTTTTAAATCTTATTACTGGTTTTATACCTTCAGGAGCATTAGTTTCTGGTATATCTCTCCATTTTCTATTGTAGATATACGGAAGTTTTTTTTGTCTAGCTCTTTTCTTTTGCTCTTCTATTTCTTCTGCTGAGCAATAACATTTATACGCATTACCATTTTTAAGTAATTCATTTGCAACTTTAATATGATCATTTATTTTACTTGATTGAATGTATTCATCCCCATCATGCTCAATACCAAGCCATTTTAAAGAATTAATAATCTGTTTTTTATGTTCATCTTTAGATCTTTCTTTATCAGTATCTTCAATTCTTAGGTGAAAAGTTCCTTTTTGATTTTTAGAGAACAACCAATTAAATAACGCGGTTCTAACCCCTCCAATGTGAAGAGCTCCAGTAGGGGACGGTGCAAAACGTGTTGCTACTTTAGACATCAATGTTGTTTAGACTATTTTTTTAGAAGTTTCTATATAAAGATACTAAAACTCCTTGAACTTTTACTCTATCAGGTCCAAAAATCTTAGTTTCATAGTTTCTATTGGCACTTTCAAGGGCTACAACTTTGCCTTTTTTTCTAATTCTTTTTAACATAGCTTCATGCTCATCAATCAATGCTACAACAATTTTACCATTATCGGCAGTGTCAGTTCTTTTTATAATAACTGTATCGCCTTCATGAATACCTGCATCTATCATAGAGTCACCTTGAACTTTCAATCCAAAGTAATCTCCATTTTTTTCTAAATTATTTGGCAGGGGAATTCTAGAAACTTCATTTTGTATTGCTTCAACAGGCGTTCCTGCAGCAATTTTTCCAAGAACTGGTACTTCAATTTCATCAGAATTAGTTTGTTCTTCATCTAATCCACCTTTAATTACACTTGGCGAAAAGCTATTATAAATATCATTTGCAGAGGCGGTCTCTGGTAATTTAATTACCTCTAATGCTCTTGCTTTGTGAGCTAATCTTTTAATAAAACCTCTTTCCTCTAAAGCACTAATCAACCTGTGAATACCTGATTTAGATTTTAAATTAAGAGACTGTTTCATTTCTTCATACGAAGGAGATACGCCAGAACTTCTCAACTTCTTGTTGATAAATAAAAGTAGGTTTTTTTGTTTTTTTGTTAGCATAAGAACAAATATCGTACAAACAATGTTCTATAAAAGTTCTTTTAAATTAACAATACTAAAAAAAACTAGTAAAATAGGGCTTTATTTGACTATAAAACTGAAAATATAGAATTTTTATCTAAGTTTTTCAAAAGTGATTCACCAATTAAAAAAGTGTTAATTGATGTTTTGTTATTAAGCTCTAATAGTTCTTCTTTATTCTTAATTCCACTTTCAGATATTAAAGGACCTTTGTGACTTTTTACAACATCATAAATATCATAAGTTGTATTTATATCAGTTTTAAGTGTTTTTAAATTTCTATTGTTTATTCCAATTAATGCATCTTTAAAATTTAATGCTTTTTTAGCTTCTTCCACTGTATGAACTTCAACTATAACCGACATATTGTATTTCATAGCTTCATCGTATAATTCATAAGCAAGATCATCTGAAACCCCAGCCAAAATAATTAAAATAGCATCTGCACCATAACTTTTTGCTAAAGGTATTTGAAATTTATCGATAAAAAAATCCTTACACAATATAGGTAAATTTATTTTGTCTTTAATTTTGCTTATGTGAATTAAATTTCCTAAAAAATAATCTTCTTCTGTTAAAACTGAAAGGCAAGTTGCCTTATTATTTAAATAAATTTGAGCAATATCTACAGGATTATAATCATCAATTATTATACCCGCTGAAGGACTTGTTTTTTTAATTTCAGCAATAATTGAAGTTTTATTATTTTTAATATTATTTTCTATTTTCTCTTTAAAATTAATATAGCTGTTGTTTTTATTAATTAATTTATCCAAAGTTTTAAGATCTAGAGATTTTTTTAATTTATCAACTTTTTCAATTTTCTTTTGAATGATATTTTGAAGTATATTTTCAGACATTTTGAATTTTTTCTAGATGTAAAAAAGTTTTTCCAGAAAGGATAAATTCTCTTGTGTAATTATATGCTTCAGAAAAGTCTGAAAATTTTTCTCCAACAATTAAACCTGCTGCAGCATTTAAACAAACTGCTTTTGAAAAGTCATTATCTTTACCTTTAAAAATTTCAATCATCTTATCAGCATTAAATTTTGCATCATCACCCACTAGATTTTTAAAATTATCTGCATTAACCTCTAAAGCATTTGGATCTATTTTTATTTCAGATATTTGACCATCTTTTAATTGAATAACATTAGTGACTGCATATGGAGATATTTCATCTAATCCATCCTCGCTATTTACTATCCAAGCAAATTTTAAATTTAAATTTTTAAGTCCTTCTGCAAAAATTTTTAATAATTTTTTATCAAAAACTCCTACAACTTGTCTCTCTACAAGAGCTGGATTACTTAATGGACCAATCATATTAAAAATGGTTCTTTTTCCAATTTTTTTTCTTACGGGTCCTACAAATCTCATCGCACTATGATAGTTTGGTGCAAACATAAAACCAAAATTGTTGGTATTAATTTCTTTTTCTATATCCTCAGGTTCTAAATCAATTTTAATTTTAAGAGCTTCTAAAACATCACCGGACCCACATTTCGAGGAAACAGCTTTATTGCCATGCTTAGCAACTTTTGTACCCATACTAGCTAAAAGTAGGGCAGAAGCAGTTGAAATATTGAGGGTATTCATACCATCACCCCCAGTACCACAAGTATCAATACAATCACTTACATTTACCCGTTTTGATTTTTCTCTCAGAACAAAAACTCCACCTGCTATTTCATCTGAAACTTCACCTTTTTCAGATAGTAAAGTTAAAAAGTCAAAAATTTCATCATCACTGGCTTTTCCTGTCATTAATATTTCAAAAGCAGTTTTACTTTCTTCAAAAGTTAAATCTTGTTTATTTTTAAGTTTTTCTAAAATTTGTTTCATAAATTTAATTGTTAATAAAGTTTTTAAGAATTTTCATTCCAAACTTAGTTTTAATACTTTCAGGATGGAATTGTACACCATGAATATTAAATTTTTTATGTTGTACACCCATTATAATCCCATCTTCTGTCGCTGCTGTAATCTCTAGATCTTTTGATAAGGTTTTTTTATCAATTACCAAACTATGGTATCTGGTAGCTTCAAATGTATTTGGGAGGTTTTTTAAAATACCGATTTTTTTAGATTTGATTTTACTTGTTTTGCCGTGCATTAGCTTTCTTGCTTGGACAATTTTTGATCCAAAAACTTGTCCAATTATCTGATGACCTAAACATACTCCTAGAAAAGGTAATTCTTTATATAATGATTTCAATATTTTAATACAATTGCCAGATTGATTTGGGTTGCCTGGTCCTGGTGAAATAACAATTTTATCATATTTCTTTTTAATGATTTCTTTAGAATTAATTTTATCATTTCTAACTACATCAACTTTAACATTTAATGAGGAGATATAGTGATACAAATTAAAAGTAAAACTATCGTAATTATCTATTAACAATACTTTCATCATCTTAAAGCATTAATTAAAGCTTTTGCTTTATTAACTGTTTCTTCATATTCATTTTTAGGTTTACTATCTGCAACAATACCTGCACCTGCTTGTACATAAAATTTTTTATTTTTAGCAACCGCAGTTCTTAAGGCTATACATGTATCAAATTCTCCATTTGCAGAAAAATATCCAATTCCGCCTGCATAAACTTTTCTTTTTGATGTTTCTAATTCATCTATAATTTCCATAGCTCTAATTTTTGGAGCTCCAGAAACAGTACCTGCTGGAAAACCAGCTAAGAGCGATTTAAATTTTGAAAATTTTTTATTATATTCCCCAACTACATTTGAAACTATATGCATAACATGAGAATATCTTTCAATAATGAAGCTTTCTGTAACTTTTACTGAATTTATCTTTGAGACTTTACCAGCATCATTTCTACCCAAATCAAGTAACATCAAATGCTCTGAAAGTTCTTTTTTATCTCTAAGTAGGTCTCTTTCATAAAAAAGATCTTCCTTTTTAGTTTTACCCCTTGGTCTAGTTCCTGCGATTGGTCTTACAGTAATTTTATTATCCCTAAGTCTCACAAGTATTTCAGGACTTGCACCAATTATTTGAAAATCCTCAAAATTAAAGAAAAACATAAAAGGAGAAGGGTTTGTAACTCTTAGTTTTTTATAAATATCTAATGGTTTCTTTGTTAATTTTGCCTCAAATCTTTGGCTTAAAACAACCTGAAAAATATCTCCTATTTTAATATATTTTTTTGCTTTATTAACCATTGATAAAAATTTATTTTTTGAAGTGTTAGATTTCACTATTATATTTTTTGATTTTTGAATTATTTTTTTATCAATATTTTTAATTGATGACTGAATCACTAATTTAAACAAATCAGATTTAATTTCTTCATATTTATTTTTATAGTTTTTAATTTTTTCATCTTTAAAAATATTAGATATGTAAAAAATTTCTTTTTTTAAATTGTCATGAATGACTAAAGTTCTTGGACGAAGAAGCCTTACATCTGGTAAATTAAGATCATTTTTACAGTTATTTGGAATTTTTTCTATGTATCTGATTGAGTCATAAGAAAAATACCCAGAGATTAATGAACAAATATTAGGTAAATTTTTGGGAGTTTCAAACTTGAAATCTTCAATGATTTTTTCAATTAATTTATCTGGTTTATCATTTAATTTCCTTTTTTTATTTGTTTGAATTAGATAAGAATTATTATTATTAAACTCCCAAATTTTATCAGGATTTTTACCAAATATTGTATATCTGCCTTTGATTTTACCTTTTTCTACAGATTCAAATACAAAACTGTTTTTTTCCTCTAGGAAATTATCGATTAGGTTTAATACTTCCTCATCATTTTTTACTTTCTTTTTAGTAAAGATGATTTGATTTTTTTTGCTTCTATGTCGAAACTTAAATTCTTTGAAGCTTCGATTAATAATCATTTGAAATAATTTTTAACTCTATCAATAGTTTTTTGATTTAATTGAACTTGATATTTTTCATTAAGTAATTGATCATACGATTGTAAGATACTTTTTCTATTATTTGTATTTTGGCTATTTACAAATTCAAGATATTTTTCATCAGTTTTGTTAAATGAATTTTTATTTGTTCCAGTAATTTTTACTAAATAAATTTTATCTTCTTTATTTACTAGAGCAAAAGAATTTACAGGTAACGCATAAAGCATTTTTACTGAATTAATATCAATAAGCGTATCATCTTCTATGGAATTAATAGAAGAATATTCCTTATTTGAACCTGCAAGTTCTTCAAATTTTGAATCATCAAATTTCTTTTCCTGAATTTCCTCTATAATTTCTCTATTGTAATCAAATTTACCTTTTTGATATATTAACTCAATTATTTCTCCTTTAATGATTTCATCATTTAAATCTGGAGCTCGAGCATATTGATTATCAATATTATAAAGTAAAAAGTTATCACCACTTTCTATCAAGTCTATTTTAGATTCTTTCTTAGAATAAATTAGATCTTCATTAATCTGTTTACTAGAGCTAGGTACAAACTCTTTTACTTCAATAATGTCAACATTAATATTTTCTAATATAGTGTCAAATGTACTTCCTTGAGAAATTTTGTTTTCAATTGAGTCTATTTCATCAAAAAACTCTTGATTAA